>JBKEAS010000331.1:0-2381 GCA_047972635.1 Anaerotignum sp. | reverse complement strand
AGTATATCTGCTTCTCCTTTTCGAAATGACTCCAAAATTTTCATATGGCTATCTTTCCTAAGCGTCGTATCCATATCCATCCGCAAAATTCTGGCCTTGGGAAATAATCGCCTTGCTTCATCCTCAATCTTTTGCGTTCCCGTTCCAAAATAGCGAATAAACTTAGAACTACAAACCGGACACACCTTCGGATTTCCCACAGTTTTCCCACAATGATGGCACACCAGTCGCTCATCCTTTGCGTGATATGTATAAGAAATATTACACTCCGGACACTTCATCACATGCCCACAACTACGGCAAGATACAAAAGTTGCAAAACCACGCCTGTTCAAAAACAACATGGTCTGCTCACCTCTGTCTAGGTTTATTCTTATTTCATCTTGCAATGTACGGCTAAAGGCGAAACGGTTCCCCTCTTGCAACTCCTCACACATATCTACAACATTCATTTTAGGTAAAAATCCGCCACCTGTTCTTTCCTTTAATTCCAGCAACGTGTATTCGCCTCTCATTGCCCTGTGATAATGCACCACATCTGGCGTCGCACTGCCCATAATCAGCACTGCATCTGTGAGCTCCGCCAACTTTTTTGCAACTTCCCTTGCATCATATTTGGGTGTAGTGTCAGAAATATAGCTATTTTCATGAAATTCGTCCATAATAATCATACCTAAATTAGAAAAAGGCATAAATAATGCCGACCTAGGCCCAATTATAACAGAAACTTCACCATCTCTTGCCTTTTTCCATTGATCCAATCTTTCCCCAACAGAGAGCTTGCTGTGTGTAACAGAAACAACGTCGCCAAAACGCGAAATAAAACGATCCATCATCTGAGAAGTCAATGAAATTTCCGGCACCAAAACGACAGCTTGTTTTCCCGTAGCCAAAACCTTTGCAATACTTTGCATATAAATCTCTGTTTTCCCGCTACCTGTAATACCATGAAGTAAAATCGGCTTTTTCTGCTCTTGTGAAAGTCGTATCTGAATTTCTTCTAATGCCTTTGCTTGTTCTTTCGTTGGATAAAAGGGAATGGTTCTTTCATAATCCTCTAGCGAAAAAACTGCTCGCTTCGTTTCTTCTCTTTTTTCTTGCAAAACACCCTTTTCTAATAGCGTTTTTATGGGTGAGTTCGTAATTCCATTTTTCCGAATTTCCTCTATACTACATTCTCCCTTTTCCAAAAGCAAGTCAAGTAGCTTCTTCTGTCCACTCAAACGTGCCTCTTTTTCAGCCTTGATCTTTGTCGTTTCTAGTAAGGACGAATGGAAATTAATTCCGATATATCGCGTTTCTTTTTTATAGTCAGAACGCAAAAGCTTTTGTTGCAAAGCAATTATATTTTTTTGCTGAAGCTGCCCTATTGCATTTTTCGCCCCGCTCCCTAATGCTTTTTCAATCTCTGACATTTCTACTACATCACCAAAATCTGCCAAAGCCGTAAGAACTGCTTGCTCCGCATCGCTGCATTCTGACGTGTCCGCCTGCACATTTTTAGAAATAAGCCAAATGCTTCTGGTTTTTATTCCTGTAGGCATAATGGCTTGTAAGCACTGATTTAGTGTGCAAAAATATCTTTCTTTCATCCACTGTGCTACGTTTAGCATAGTAGGGGTAAAAACCGGCCTTCCTTCATCCAAAATATCAATCACATCTTTTAATTTTTCCATCGCTACTTCGCTGATATTCGACAAAGAAAGAATATATCCTTCTGTCTTTGTGTTTTTCCTGCCAAACGGCACAATCACACGCACACCTTGTAACGCCAAACCTTCAAATTGTTTAGGTATTCTGTAGTCAAAAACACGATCTATTTCAGGATTATTCATCCCAACAATCACTCTGGCAAATTTCATTTTCACGCCCTCCCTTCCTGCCAATAAAATCCTAAGGCGAAAAAAGCGACAAACAAAATTCTCTGCAAACATAATTTGTTTTGCGTAAGATATTTTTGTTTATCGCCTCACTTAATTTTTATTCTTCCGTTGTATCCAAAAATATATCTTCAATCTGAATTATATTTCCTTCACAATCCAAATCCCCACCTTGACGAACCTTAATCTGCCCTTCATAGAGTTCGTTTACTGCGATAGAAACTGGCTTATCCACTTTAATTTTTCCAACCAAAGGTTCTGCATGATCAACAAGCTGTCTTGCTCTTTTTGCCGCCGCAATAACAATTGTATATCTGCTGCCTAATGTGATATCATCTGTTTCCTCATTGATTACTGCCAATAAATCTGTATAAGAAGGTCTTAACATTCCTACATCTCTCCTTTAAAAATCTTTTTCATATTTGGGTTTCTATTGCTTTTCATTCTTTCTGCTTGAACAATCGTAAACATATCCTCTGTTGCCTGTTCAATGGTATCGTT
>JBKEAS010000181.1:0-13271 GCA_047972635.1 Anaerotignum sp. | reverse complement strand
TCATCTGCTTCTCCTCCAAAAATTTTCGTATCTGAATACGTACAAACTGTGCCATTGCATACACAATGGCGGCAAGTCACAAAGCTTGGGTTCGCTTCTCCATGGCCATTGGTGAGCATCTCTCGCATTTCTTTTGTTATTGCCAATACTTCCTTTCGCAAATTTTTCGTATTTTTCACAACAAACATATAATCACGATATACCAGTCTACCAAACTTAGGCCTTACCTGATAAACATCCTCAATAATTAAAAAATATGCCAACAACTGTACCAAATCCCCTCTATGGGGCAACGGATTCTTACCGATACTTCCACTTTTCAACTCTACAGGAACAATATCCTTCCCAAACCTCTTTTTATAGATATAATCCGGCTTGCCTTTCAGATCATATTCCGCAGAATATAACATCTTTCCAAAGTTTTCTTCATGCGTGCCCTTTTGCTTTTGGTCAGCATAAATGAGAGAATATCCACCCATGCGATGAGACGAAGGTACCTTTCTCATTATCCAACCCCGACCACGCAGCAAAAACAAAATAAGCAAAACCAACACCAGCACCAATAAAGTTAAATCCATCTCCAAAACACGCTCAACTATGTTAGACATTTACACCACCTCTCATGAAGTAATAAATAACAAGCGCACCAATCACAATCATCGCTATTTTCCATAACAAATTTTGCATACGAACCTTTGCATAGTTTTTCCGATGAAACTCTAACCCTCTTGCAAAGTTTCCGCCTGTGCCATCTCCCAAAGACAGCGCCTCCATCCGTTCCTTATAGCGACGGCGCAATTCCTTTCTGCCATAAAGCTTTTCATAGTACCACTGGTATGGACAATAGGAATATTTATTTATTTCATGAGCTGAAATCGTTTTTTTCTCCACTATCATTTTCTCCTATTTATAATCCGAATCACGGATGTTTCTCTGAAGCATTCGATTATATCCTGCCCAATGCCCTTGGGTATTATCTGCTACAAGCATTTCCTCAATCATTTTCACCTTCGCATCTGTGTTATCTGCACAATGCAGTATAAACGCTTCCATGGTCTCTGGAAGCTTTGGTGAACCATACTCCAATTCTCCATGATGCGAAAGAATACAATGTTTTAGCAAAGACTCTAACTGTTTTGGAAATCCGTCAATTTTTGCCGCTGTGTCTTTGATCAGCTCTGCACCCATGTAAATATGCCCCAAGAGTTGTCCATCATCAGTATAATCATTTTCCGGAAAATCTGACAATTCCATAATTTTTGCAACATCGTGAAGCATCGCCGAAGCAATCAAAATATCTCTATCCACAAATTGATATCTGCCAGACATAAAATCACAAATTTCAGTCACAGACAATGTATGTTCCACCAAACCACCCCGAAAGCTATGATGCATACTCCTTGCAGCTGAGTGGTACTTAAATTCTTTACTAATTAACGGATGTTTTAAAAAAATATCTTCCAATAAAGCCACAATATAAGGGCTTTCTATTGTCTTGATATATCCTAACAATTTTTCAAACATATCGTCAATATTTTTATCCGTAGAAGGAATAAAATCAGCAGGATCATACTCCCCTTCCATACTACGACGCACACGCTTTATATTTACTTGTAGATCATTATTAAAAACGGTAACACTACCATCTATTTTTATAAAATCATTTTCAGCAAAACTTTGGATATCTTTATTCATATCCCAAACCTTTGCATCCACCATCCCTGTTTTATCCTGTAATTTTAAAGACAAGTATGTCTTTCCATTTCTCGATTTTAGGCTCTGTCTACTCTTACAAAGGTAATGCTCTACCACGCTTTCGCCATCTCTTAATTCATTGATGAATTTCATTTAAATCCTCCACTTCAATTCCAATAACAAATCCCTATTTTTTTATATTATACACTATATAAAAATTGGTTTCTACAAGAAAAAATCTAATTTTTGCTATACGGGGAACTTTTCCAATTATTCTTCGTCTAAAAAATTAAAATATCTTTCTAAATTCCACTTTTTCATGTAAACTGATATAAACACAAAGGAGGTTCTAAATTTATGAAGAAAAAAATAATTTCTATTCTTGCTTGCTCCACTTTACTTGGGCTTATGCCTGTTTCTGCTTTTGGGCAGGAAATCAACCTTATGTACATGGACTTTAGAGAAGCAACAGCCGACTCGGAAGGTACAGGTTGGGACTGGGATGCAAATAGCAAAACCCTAACCCTTACTAACTTTCAAGGCGTTGTAAGCGCAGGCGTACGTGAAGAAAGTGCTGCTATTCTACTTCCAGAAGACAGTACCCTTTTGGTCGAAGGCAATGACAATGAAATCACTGCAAACTCTTATCGTTGTAGCGGTATCTATAGTGAAGGTGATTTAATCATTGGTGGTGACGGAACGCTAGACATTAATATTGCAAGTCCAAAAGCAAGCGGTGTCTATCTAAACGGCGGTATCCTCTCCATCGAAGATGATGTTGATATTACTGTAGATGCACCCACATATGCAATTTATATTTATGGCTTAAAATCAAATCAGGTGGCAGTTTCCGTCCTTGAAGATGCAACCTTTGCCTTTCCTGATGACTTAAGTGACGATGCGGTTTATGTAATTGTAAAGGACAATGTTGATCCAAACAGCATTACATTTAACTACAAAGAAACCCGAGATATATCAGATGAATTGGTGACGCTATCTGAAGTAGAAGTAGAAGAAATTCCCGAAGTCATCCCCGAAGTCATTCCACCTCAAACAACCGATGACGATGATGACATCTATACCATCTCTATCGGAAACAAGGTTATCCAAAAAAATGGCGCTAACGCTTATACATCAGACGTTGCACCCTACATCAACAACGGCTATACCATGTTACCCTTACGTGCTTTGCTAACAATCTCTGACCCATCTGTACAAATCAAGTGGGACGCACCTTCCAAAACAGCAACCATTTTCTATGATGATGACACATTTGTGATCAAAGCCGGCAACACCACAATGACCGAAGATGGCGAAGTAATCGCTTTGGCAACACCAGCAGAGGTATTAGACGGCAGACTATTTGTTTCTCTAAGAGATTGGATGAAAATCATGGATATCTCCAATGAAGATGTTTCATGGAATTCCACAACAAAAACAGTTACATTGTCAGATTAAATATTTTCACAAAAACAAACAATTTTTTGTGTGAAACTGCTTAATAGCTTTTTCAATAAAAAAAGGCATCCAAATACTGGATGCCTTTTTTATTATTCATCTTCATTCATTTTTTTCATATCTATGCCCATTCAACACAACTTGCGAAATATTCATCGCATGGTCTGAAATACGCTCTAAATTTGCCAACATTTCCAAGAAATGAATGCCTGCATTTAAATTACACTCTGCATTTGAAAGTCTTTCAATATGTCCTGCACGCAATTGTTTTTCAAGCTGATCCACTTGTTCTTCGTACACAGCAGTTTTCACTGCCGAAGCCACATCGGCATTTTGCAATGCTTTTAAAGAAAAATCATAACTTGATAACGTCGCATTGATCATTTCTTGCAATTCATCTATTGCACCTTGAGAGAATGTAATCTTTTCGTGTGCCATCTCTTCTGCCAATTCCGCAATATTTTCAGCATGATCTCCTACACGTTCCATATCACTAATGGCATTGAGCAAAGAAGTTACTATTGTATTTTCTCTATCACTAATTTGCAGTGAACAAAGTTTGATCAAATACTCAGAAATGCCCTCGCAAACTCGATCAAGTACGGCTTCTCTTTGTCTAATCTCCTCAAGTAATTCCGGCGTTGTATTGTTGAGTACAGCTAACGCACAACTTAGATTTTCTCTTGCAATATGACCCAAACGGATTGTTTCCTTTTTTGCACCTTCTACCGCAAGGCTAGGTGTTAGTAACATACGCTCATCTAAATGCACAAGCTGACCTTCATCAGCGCCTGAACTTTCTTCAACCCCATTCAAACGCATAGCCCCACGAATGATGAAATTAGAAAACGGAAATAATAATACCGTTGTTCCAATGTTAAATACGGTATGAATTGCACTGATTTGCGTTTGTGTTATAATTCCAGAGCCCACCTCTTCACTGGCAACAGAGAAGAAAATCATTGCTACAATACTAAACACTACCGTACCAATTAAATTAAACATTAAATGCATATAACCAACGCATTTTGCATTTTTGCCTGCACCAATACCACTTAACAATGCAGTAACACAGGTACCAATATTCTGACCCATGATAATAAACACAGCTGCATTTGTCGGAACCAAACCTGTTGCCGCAAGGGACAATAAAATACCTTGCGCAGCAGAAGAACTTTGAATAATACCAGTCACAACCGTACCCGCCAAAATACCCAACATCGGATTTTTTCCCAAGGTAACAAATGCATCTTTAATCACCTGCGACTGGCTCAAAGGAGCCACACCACTTGACATCATATCCATACCAACAAATAAAATACCAAAACCAATAATGATTGAAGCAATTTCTTTGTGCTTCATCTTTTTACCGGAAACTTGCAAAATAACACCAGCCATGATTGCCAAAGGAGCAATTGTAGTAGGCTTTAGAAATTTCGCCCACTCAGAACTAGAAACAAGCCAACCTGTTATAGTCGTACCAATATTGGCACCCATAATAACACTCATCGCTTGTCCCAAATCCATCAAGCTAGCATTTACAAAACCAACTACCATAACTGTTGTTGCAGATGAACTTTGTACAATCGCTGTAACTAGAGCACCTAAAGCCACTCCCATTATTTTGTTTTGCGTCAAAGCTTCCAAAATCGACTTCATTTTCGTTCCAGCCGCATTTTGTAACCCTTGTGCCATGTAATTCATACCAAAGATAAACAAAGCGAGCCCACCAATAAACGGGATGATTATATTTGCGTAATCCATCATTTCCTCCATTAAAATACATATTGTATATCCAGTAAAATTTCCACAGTAATAATACCACACCCCATATACTACTGCAATGAGGTTTTAACTGCTTTTCATATTTTGTGCAACACTATGAATTTTAAATTGATTTTATGTAATTTTTTGTAGAACAATCAAGCTCTTAATGGCAATATCATGCCACCGCCAGCAATATAATCACCATCATAAAGCACAATGGATTGTCCCGGCGTGATCGCCCTTTGTGGCTCGTCAAACACACATTCTAAAATATCATCTGCAACCATCCTTACAGTACACCATGCCATTTTATTGCCGTACCGAATTTTCGCTTGCAATTTCATCCCATCTTCAAATTTCTCATATGCCATGTATGCCAAATTACCCGCATACAGTTTTGTTTGAAATAATTTTTCGTTTTCACACAACACAACCTGATTTAATTTAGGATCTATCATATAAACATACATAGGCTTTCCAAAAGCAAGGCCAAGCCCTTTCCTTTGTCCAACCGTGTAATGAATAATCCCTTTATGTTTGCCCAGCACATCCCCTTGTGTGTTGACGAAGTTCCCCACTTCTCCATCCTTACCACTCTGTTCAATGATAAACTTATCATATTCTCCATCCGGAATAAAACATATATCTTGGCTATCGCTTTTTTGTGCAATAAAATCATCAAACTGACTGGCAATTTTTCGCACTTCACTTTTTTCATATTCTCCAATAGGCAAAATCATAGCTTCTAGCTGATCTTGTGTCAAACGATACAATGCATATGTCTGATCTTTTTCGGCAGTTGCTGAGTTTGAAATGGCATAGCGCCCCGTATGGGGATGCTTTTCTACCCTTGCATAATGACCTGTAGCAATTCGACTTGCCCCAAGCTCATTCGCCTTTGCCAACAGTGCCTCGCCTTTGATATAACGATTACACACAACACAAGGATTTGGTGTGCATCCGTTGTAATATGACGCAACAAAATGATCCACAACATTTTGTTTAAATTCATTTCTAAAATCTAAAACGTGATGTGGAATTCCCAATTTTTCAGCAACTCGTTTTGCATCCGTAATTGCCTTTTCTCCATTTACACCAGACCATAAATCCATGGTTACACCGATTACATCATAACCCTGCTGCTTGAGCAAATATGCACAAACCGTACTGTCAACACCGCCCGAAAGCCCAACAACTACCTTTTCTTTATTCATTTTTCTTTTTCCTCCTTCCTCAACCAATTCTAAAAATTTTCCTTATTGCTCGTTTTTTTTCATGCTTAACAAGTTTTTTCGCATATGCAAACGTAGCTTCCTCACCATGTTTTGCTAACATATCTAACAAATTTTCTAATAACATCAAAGCCTCTTTGTGCATATATTGATGAACGAGCCTACCTTTTTCATGATATTCCAAAGGACTAGCATCTGTATAATCTCCCTTTTGGTATGTTTTACAAGCTGCGATGCGATCCATAAACATTTCAACCACATAACGTACGGGCATTTTCATACCTGCTAACAACTGTCCCTGATCTCTTGTGTAGTCAATCCAATATTCGAAGTGATGTTTGTTTCTGCCTTTGTGGTGTAACCACGCACTAGAATATCCTTTATCCTCTCGCTCTGCATTATTTGGGCTTCTATCTCCTTGAAAATATTTTGCACCCACCAAAAACTCTGTAGGCGAAAACTTTGAAATGTCATGTGTAAGTCCTTGCCAATAAAGCCCTACCCGAAAACAATTTTCTCGAACCAAACGTCTATGATGTGTAATTGTTCTCAAATGTTCAAGTGATTTCATTCCCTTGCCTCCAAAAATACTAAATTTTATATTCTATATTATAAAAATCTACCAAAGCCGATTTGCAATCAAAGATTTTTATGCTTCACATAAAAACCGAACCAATTCCTGGTTCGTCCGGCAGTCTTCTTGCCGGTCTACTCCACTTCGTGTCGCACAGTAAAAAAGCGGCATAGGCCCTAGCCCAGCCGCTTTTGCACCAATATTATTTTACCAATTTAGAAATCGTTTTAAAATGAGGGGATTTTGCACCACCCGTTAGTTCAAACAAAGCAGATTCACAAGTTGTCAAAAGTGCGCCTTCTGCCTTCATTCTCTCTAGTCCAATTTCTTTATCATATGGATTTCTTGACCCAATGCAATCAGCAACAACAAACACACGGTAGTCTGCTCCTAAAAGATCAATCACCGTCTGCAATACACAAATATGGGCCTCTACGCCACATACCAGGACTGTTTTTTTGCCTTGTTCTTTAACCCAAGCTGCGATTTCTTCACAATCAAAGCAACTAAATGTATTTTTTTCCATATACGTAAATGCATCTATCACATCAGCAATTTCAGCAACCGTATCGCCCAAACCTTTTGTATACTGCTGAGATACGCCAAATTTAACACCAACTTCCGCCAAGCCTTGTGCCAAAATCGAAGATTTTCTTACGATTTCTTCTTTACCACTAATAACAGGAACTAATTTTTCCTGAAAATCAATAAACAATGCCACTGTATCTTCTGCATAAATTTTCATTTAGTTTTCCTCCTAAAATCACGTCGGGAGTTTCATCCATTTATACTGTATGAACCTCCAATAATTCTTCTACGATGTCTTACTACATTCTACATGATTTTAAGTTTATTGTCCATGATCTATACATATTTTCACATAAAATAATTCATTGATCAAATGTAAGATATACTGTATTTTCAAATGTCAAGTCAACAATTTAACGCTACACAATAATAGAAACAACCTTCCTTCATAACAGGATAATAACAATGTCTCATTCTAATAATATAACCTACGCTTGTTATCTTATACTAAAATCATCTTCACGTAGTAATAATTGAATTTTCACGCTACACATGTATACGCCTTATGTTTTGGTTGCGCACTGGTATTTGATGTGCTATACTTATGTCGATTAATACACCTATCCACAGCATGATAATATAGCATTAATTAATTATAAAATAAAGAAGGTTAAACTATGAAAATTGATATTACACTTAAAATCACATCAAACATGCTATCTGACGCACAAACCAATGAAAAAAAAGCTTTGGTTGGGCATTGGGGAACACATTTTGACGTTATGAACAAAGAATTCCCATTGGAATATACTGAGCGAAACGCAATTTTATTTGATGTAAGCAACATCCAGAATAAAGACATTGACATCGAAGATATCGATATCAATATTATAGAAGAAGATATGTTTGTTGCATTCTACACAGGATTTATTGAAGCAGAAGGGTATGGAACAAAAACATATTTTTCAGAACATCCACAGCTATCCAATTCGTTAATTGATGCATTGTTAGCCAAAAAAATATCTATTATCGGTGTAGACTTCGCGGGTATACGCCGCGGCAGGGAACACACACCAATAGACCAACATTGCGCCGATCAAGGTGTATTCGTAATAGAAAATCTCTGTAACTTAAAATCAGTGCTTGCCCACCAAAACACTTTCATCGCCAATACATACCCCATCAACTACACAGATATGACAGGGCTCCCCTGCAGAGTGGTTGCAAAACTATAAAAAGTATTCACAAATATAAATACGTTTTACTTCTTAAAACAAAAAAAGTATGACAATCATTCTCAGCATTTTACTGACATATGATTGTCATACTTTTTCATTTATTTTACGTTCTTTGCGTCGCCCCAAACATGATCTAACCCGTAAAATTCTCTTTGCTCCTTGTTGAATAAATGCACCAAGAGGTTGCCAAAGTCCAACAAAATCCAAGTTCCTACGCTATAGCCCTCTGAGTGGTGCATCTTAATGCCTTCTTGCTTTAATTTCTGTTCAACCTCATCTGCCATAGCCCTCAAATGATTGACATTATTACCACTTGCAACTACAAAACAATCTGCAATGTTAGATAAACCCTGTAAATCCAACACACGAATATCCTGCCCTACCTTATCTTCTAATGCTGCCTGTACAATTTTTGCCGCTTCTAATGCGTTCATATTTTTCCTCCTCAACAATCTTTATAAAACTCCAATGCCTCTATTGACAACGGATGTAGTTCCGTATTCTTTGCTTTTACAAACACAACCGTTTGCTCTAAAATATATTTCATTGCCATATCCAAATCTAAGTATGCCAATCGTCTTGCATCTTCAAGTCCTTCGAACTTTTCTCTGTTCGGTTCAATATAATCAGCAATATAAACGATCTTTTCTAACAAAGACATATCTGCTCTGCCTGTTGTATGAAAGCGAATGGCATCTAATATTTCTGGATCAGTAACCAAATAATCTCGCCTTGCAACCTCTGCACCCAAAAATGGATGGATCAAAGCAGTGTTTTTTTCCATAAACTCATCCAAAGGAACCTTATACTCCTTGCAAAAACGGTTTCTTACCTCAATCGGAAAATCCTTAGCACAATCATGCAGCAATCCTGCAACCCTTGCCTTTTGCTTGTCACTTTTGGTTCCATATATTTCCGCCAACCGCTCCGCCTCTTCAGCTACACCCATCGTATGAATATATCGTTTAATGGACAATGCAGATTGCAACTTCTCCTGCATCACCTCTAAGTCCAGCATAAACCTCACCTCATCCTTTTCCATATCCTGATATAAACAGAATTTATGAATATAATCCTCTACCGTCTGAGGCAACAAATACTTGATTGGTGCACCGATTTGTGCTCGGTTTCTGATATCTGAAGAAGATATCGCTAATGCCGGTACTTCCATAAAATGAATGCGACTAGCAAATTTTTCTCTGATTTCTCGTATATCGCCAAACAAGCTCGCTTCATCATACCCCGGTCTCGTTACCGCCACAAAATCACAAAGTGTGAGTAATTTTTCCGGCTCTTTCCAGCTCATAATCTGATGAATGGCATCAGCTCCCGTAATAAAATATAACCTTACATCTTCCGGGCACATACGCTTTAATTCTTCAATCGTATCAATCGTATAAGTAACACCCGGGCGATCAATCTCAATTCTAGAAACGTCAAAATTTTGATTACGCATGGTAGCAAGCACCGTCATCAAATACCGATGTTCATTGTGGGTCACCTGTTTGTCCGGTTTATGTGCAGGCTTACCCGTCGGGATAAACACAACCTTATCAACATTAAATCTGTGACGCACAGCCTCGGCTGTTACCAAATGTCCATTGTGAATTGGGTCAAAGGTTCCACCCATAATCGCAATACTCTTGCAATTTTCATATCCCGCCATTTCATATCGCATAAATACGCCTCTTATCTTTTTATATCTAATAATTTAAATTCAGCTAACCCCTGCAATGGCAACCCATACTCCTCGGCTGTTTTTCTTGCCGAAAGCCACAACAACCGCAAACCTTCAAAAATAACTTTTTTCGTATCGTCACTTTCATCTTTTAATGTCTGCAAAGTTTTGTATGCATTCAAAGGCGATATCACAACCTCGCCCTTCTCATCCGAATGGGTCATAGAAAGTATTTCAAATAAAGCATCTACAAATTTTTCTCTCTTGTCCGGCGTTAAAGCAACCAACCAATTCTTTAAAGTTTTATCCCAAAACTTACTCTCTGCCGATATAGACTCTAGCCGCACAAAATCCTTCCCAGATACTTCCCAAGAATAAGGATCATGTTGCATCAATCCTTTTTCTGCACTTTTAATAACGGTATACCCACCTTGACAATTCATAAGCATACCTATAATGGATGACTGTGGCACAAAGGAATACACCTTAGGAACAATATCTCTATATCCCAGAAAACGTAACATGCCTTCTTGAAACCCAGGAGCATCATGATTGTATACGCAAGTAATACGCGCTTGAATTTTCTTTGGAGAAACAGCCGCAGCAAAAACAGCTAAATTTCCACCTTTTGAATGTCCGCCTAAGCGTATTTTACCTTTCAATCTCTCAGCCACAAACAAAACATATCCAGCAGCAGCAATCTGTGCCGGAACAAAATCTAAAAAGGTCATATTAAAGTCTTCTTTCCACCCAATCAGCGTCAAATCCGTCCCACGATACGCAATAAAAGCACTACCATCGCCCAAAAGGATGGTAATGGCTGAAAACTGTGCCTCTTTTTCTTCATTCACATGATCCACATAAAAACAAACTTGCATATTTTTATATCGCTCACTCTTTGCCATAAGCTGTAGTAACACTACATCTTTAGAGTCACGCATATGAAGTTTTTCTTGTGGCAAATCCCGTATCCGCTGTGCCAAATCGAAAATGGTCACCGGAGTCGGATCATACTGATTTAAAACTTCATCAAAATAATGATATGCCAAACAGGAAAAAATCAGTGCATCCACATCTTGAAAAGGAGATTGTTCTAATGTAAGATCTCCTCGCCATAGCAAGTAATCAAACAAATTAGTCATGCGTATCTGCCTCTCTAATTTTTATTTATCGGCCTTGGGTAGCTCGATTACAGGTTTCGTTTTTGACTTACGAAACAGAACAAACTTATTTCCAATCACTTGAACAACTTCTGCGCCCGTTCTACTAGCCAACATTTCTGCCGCTTCCGCCGCACTCAACATATTATTGTCCAAAACGCTAATTTTAATTAGCTCTCTTGCTTCTAATGCGTTATATACAGTATCTCGAAGTTCAGGCGTTACGCCGTTTTTACCCACTTGAAAAATTGCATCCATTCCATTTGCCATAGAACGCAAAAATGATCTTTGTTTACTTGTTAACATAAAACCCTCCAAATTCGTTTTTCATCGCTTTATAATCTTTAATATCATAGCACATTCGCACTTGCTTTGCAATTATAACCCCATATCCGCCCTATTTCTTATTTGCTCATTTTTATGTAAAAGTATTGTTCTGCTACTATATTGATGTTAAAATAGGTCAGATAAGTAAAGACAGCATATATGATTTAATATACTAGCAATCAATCATATTGCCTTTTGGCTAGAAATAAACCATCCCTTGCTTTTTTAACTAATCCAACTTAAAATTCAGCTCTAAAATTATTCATCTAAACTCTCATCAATCCAGGAGGAACATACATGGAACTTCAAATTGGTTCTCGACTTCGAGAACTACGAAACAAGAAAAAACTAAGTATTGCCGAGCTTTCTAAAAACTCCGATGTGAGTACAGGCCTAATTAGCCAAATTGAGCGTGATTTAGTGGTTCCTTCTGTCGTCAACCTCTGGCGGCTTGCCAACGCTTTAGATACGAATATCAATTACTTCTTTGAAGCAAACCAACATCAAGATAAGGTAATCATCCGCAAAGGAGATCATAAGACAATCGTAACACATAGAAACAGTAGCCATTACAAGCTTCTATCTCCCACCCACGCTGGACGTTTATTAGACTTCACAGAAATTTGTATAAAAAGTGGTTGCGACTACGAAAAAGACACCATTTCCCATCAAGGGGAAGAATGCGGCTACGTTTTAAAAGGTACATTAACCGTCCATCTAAACGGAAAAGATTATACCCTCTACGAGGGCGACAGCATCTGTTTTAACAGTATCCTTCCTCATAAATATATGAATCATTCCGATGAGGATTGTATTAGTATTTGGACCATGACTCCCGCATTTTTTTAACCACGCACACACTCTGCCACAATGCGGAGTGTTTTTTCATGCAAAAAATATCTTGCTTCATATATTACATATTGCATAGCATTTTAAATCTTCCATAAAGCACGCTATATACTATAAAAATCTCCACTATCCTCCTAATTAATTCTAATCAATAAAAGGAATATCCCCTCTACATTCTTTTTTCAACCACTCTGGCATAAACTGATAAAAAATTCAAAGGAGCGTTCCGATGCAAAATCCAAACGTGAAATACTTAAAAATGCCTAACGGCAATTGCTGTCTTTTTTATCATGAAAACAATACTTTATTTTTACGCACACACGCAAATGGCAATTGGTTAAATCCCAACACTTTGGCAGAACATACAAATCAAAACTTTTCGATTTGTCATTTTAAAGATGTCTGCTATCTTCTTTATTCTACCACAGAAGGTGATTTGTTTATGGCATCCTCTAGAGATCTTAAAAATTGGGATCATAGACCTATGATAGGCGGTGCCCCAAATTCAGGAAAAATCAAATTTTTTATGGTACCAAGTGAAGATGCCTTCCATATTATCTATCATTTACCCACAGAAGCTACAGGAATAGATTCTTTGGTTTATGCCACCTTTCAAAATGGGAAATGGGAAAAACCCTATCAAATTGATCGCTTTATTCCATTTGGGAAAACCGTTTTTCTCGCCCGACGTATCAGCAACGAGCATATCATTTTGTACTACAGAACTTCCAAAAATATTTGGAGTGCAAGAGAAATGCTCCTTTC
>JBKEAS010000173.1:0-5643 GCA_047972635.1 Anaerotignum sp. | reverse complement strand
AATGCCATATCCGGCATTTTATTATGATATTCTCTTGCTTGTGCTTCATTCATCTGACCATGCATTACTTTTTTCAGCAATCTATGAATTTCCAAATCGGGATAGCGACGTATGGGTGATGTAAAGTGACAATAATATTTCGCCGCCAAGCCAAAATGCCCCAACATATCACTGCTATAACGCGCTTGCATCATGCTACGCAAAATCACACGAGTGATAATTTTTTCCTGCTCCGTTCCTTCTGCTTCCTGCAACACCCTTTGAATTTCTCTAGGGTGAATCTCCCCGTCTTTTTTTCGCAAGTGATACCCAAAGCCACGAATAAACTGCTCCATCTTTTGAAGTTTTTCATCATCTGGCTCTAAGTGGGTGCGGTACATAAACGGAATTTCCTGCCAAAAAGCATTCTCCGCAACCGTCTCATTACATATCAACATAAATTCTTCAATCAAGTTTGTTGCAATACTTCTTTCATAAGGACGAATTTCAATAGGCTTTCCCTGTTCGTTCAAAATAATTTTAGCCTCAGGCAAATCAAAATTCACCGCTCCACGTTTTTTTCTTTTTTCGCCTAAAATTTCTCTTAATTCATTCATCTGTGTAAGCATAGGAACAATCTCTTTATATTCTTCCAATAAAGTAGGTGTCTGATCCTCTATGATTTCACGAACCAGTGTGTATGTCATGCGGTAGTTTGAGTGAATAATAGATTCACAAATTTTATGATCAACCACATGCCCCTGTTTGTCAATTTCCATCACACAGCTCATCGCCAATCTATCCACCTTAGGATTTAGAGAACAAATGCCATTGCTAAGTCTATGTGGTAACATAGGAATAACCCGATCCACCAAATAAACACTTGTCCCTCTGGCATACGCCTCCTCATCTAGTGCCGTATGCTCACGCACATAATTGGTAACATCTGCAATATGCACCCCTAATAAATAATTCCCATTATCCATTTTTGATAAAGAAACTGCATCATCCAAATCTTTCGCATCTTCTCCATCAATGGTAATGGTTAAAATATCTCTAAAATCTTCTCGACCTATTTTATCCTCGTCCAAAACTTCTGTTTCTAAATTCTCAATTTCCTTATAAACTTCATCTGGAAATTCCACTGCCAAATCAAAGCGACGAATAACTGATAAAATATCAACGCCAGGGTCATTGATATGTCCTAAAATTTCAACAATTTTGCCCTCTGGATTTCGTCGTTCCTTTGCATAATCCGTAATCTCAACAACAACCTTGTGCCCGCTAACAGCACCTTTGCCATTTTCCTTTGAAATAAAAATATCCTTGGCAAACTTCTTGTCATCGGCAATGACAAAGCCAAAACCCTTGCTTTGTTCGTACAGACCAACCACGCGGGTAATCCCTCTTTCTAAAACCTTAATGATTACACCATCGGCTTTTTTATCTCCATCAGCACCACGAAGCACCTTGTATAGCACACGGTCTTTTTGCATGGCACCACCCGTTTCATTTGCGGGAATAAAAACATCCTCGCCTCCTTCATCAGGCGTAATAAATCCAAATCCCTTGGCGTGTCCCATAAAAACCCCAGTAGACATATTCAAACTCTTTGGTGACATCAGCTTACCTTTTTTTGTTTCAACTACTTTGCCTTCTTCAATCAGCTCGTCTATAAGTGTATCAAATACCTCACGGTCAGAATCAGGAACTGACATCATCTGACGAATTTCCTTACGCTTCAAAGGTATATATTCTTCACTTCCCATATAACCAAGTATCTTCTTTTTTCGTTCCTCTAATATCGTTTGTTCCATAAAATCCTCCATTTTTCTAAAATTAAAAAAAGAGATGCATCATCTGCATCTCTGACCAATTAACCTACCAAATTAATTGCAAAAGCAATAATCATAAAAAGCGCACCGCCAATTTTGGTGTATTTTTCTAATGCACCTTCAACAGAGTGACCTTTATTTTTGCTCCAGTAAGTGTCTCCACCACCACTCGCACTAATTGCGCCTAAACCTGCAGAACGCTTAGACTGCATCAATATCATTACAGATAACACAATTGCTATTAACGCCAATATACCTGTTAAAACCAAACCTATTGTTGTCATTTGAAATCCTCCTATATATCCTTCTCATATTTCTGAGTTTTATCCATGATGAAACAGCATAGGTATTGTACCACATTAATTCGTATATCGCAACATCTTTTTTATTACACTAACAAAAATCCCCGCCTCTATCCTACTAAAATAAGTCTCTTATTTTCAATTTTCCTCGTTTTATACTACTTAAAATAAACGTATTATTTCCATAAAATTTCATTTTCTTACCTTTTAGCAACGCCAATATAACTGTCATAAATTTCTTGTTTATTACAAAATTTTCGCTATACAAAAAACACTCCAACAGCTAACGAAAAATGACTAGCCCTCGAAGTGTTTTTCTTTTCATCACCCTTCGCATTTTTACAACATATTATATGATTAAAATCACTCGGCTTGTCTAAGGAATGATCAAAGACTTTCCAACATAAATCATATCCGGATTTCCCAAATTATTGGCACTCATTATTTTCGATATACCACTGTTGTCACCATAATATTTTCTGCTAATAAAACCTAATGTATCTCCTTCTTCTACGGTATATCTTGATACGTCAGTATCCTCTTTCGTCGTTATGGTATCTTCCTCTTTTTCTGCCTGCATGGATGTCTTTTCTTCTACATCAGCCGCAAAAGCTGCTTGCACCTTTCCGTCTATACTTTCTTCCAGCTTTGCATAAGAATTTTGTACCGCCGCAAACTCCCCCTCTAAACTACGTAACCTTGTCATATTGCTCATTAACGCAAATCCCATACAAACACATACAACACATAAAACACAGCTAACACCCGTGAGCATATTGTACCACCCTTTTTGTGCTTGCTCCGCTTCTTCTGCACGCTTTTGTAATACTCTCCGAATTTCCTTCGCAGCATCTATCCTTTCTTCTGGCCTTCTTCTGCGCCGTCTTTGTTCCCCTGTCATTTCTTCTATCTGCTCTTGTGTCTCCAGTTGGATATTTTCTTCAAGTTTTGGTCGCACCATGCTGTGATCTATCATGTAATCCTGCATTTCTTGATTTTTATCATAATAAATAAAATAACCTCTGGCCTGTCTTAGCCCTTTGTTGTCATCGTGATAAATATAAAAGGTGTCCATTTTTTCTAAAATATCAATCACAAATAAAAGCTGCCACTTTTCTTTGAAAAATTCTTGATGAAACGACTCATCTTTAGACATCAAAAAAGAACCAAACCCAGGTTGCATATGAACCCATCCAACCAAAGTCATACCTTTGAAGTATGTTTGCATTTGGCTTCCAATATATTCCCACGTTTCCTCACTAAAACATACAGCCCCATTTTTTTGCGTTGTGCCCTTACCTTGAATAGCACCACAAATGATAACCGCATCTTCACCGTCCATTTCAACATGTCGTCCAACCAAGGCCGCAACCTTTTCTTTCCCACTATTGCTTTTGCCGTATTGATATAAATATGTATAAACATAATCCTCAACGTAAATTCGCACTTGGTTTTCTAATGCACCCATCTGCTTTGTTTTTTCAGGCAAGGTTGATGAGTCTTCCTCTATAGCATAACCATACAAATTCATATCACCATTAAAATATTGCCGCATCCTATATCCTCCCTTGTATTAAATATACACCATCATATTTCTTTGACATTTCTCCAAAGAATATTTGCTTGTCCAAAATATACCATGTTACCCACGCACTTTGTGTCAAACGCTGTCGTGCCATCTCATTTTTCTTCCGCAAAAACAGCATATTCTCCCTAAAATTCGCAAAAAAATAACAGATGCATGAAACCACATCTGTTATTTTTCAAAAATGATATATCTTTACATCAAAGGCGCAAGAACCTTTAATAATTTACCTAATATTCGCATATAAAGCTTTTCCTTCGCACAATCTTCCAATGTAATTCTTGTGCATTTTTCCAAAGTTTTCTGATAATCCGCTTCAATCACTTGAACTTCAGGTAGATTAAATAAGAAAGCAGCACACTCAAAATGTAAATAAAGACTACGATAATCTAGATTAATTGTCCCCACAATTGCCTTGATATCATCGCTAACAAAAACCTTTGCGTGAACAAACCCTGGTGTATATTCATATACTTTAACCCCAGCACGAATTAATTCTTTGTAATGGCTTTTTGCCAGTGCAAAAGGCATAAGTTTGTCTGGAATATGAGGCAACATCAGTTTTACGTCAACGCCTCTTTTCGCTGCATAGGTTAATGCGGTGACCATCTCGTGGTCAATTATTAGATATGGCGACATAATATGTACGTAATTTTCCGCACGGTTCAGCACATCCATATATACCCTCTCACCAACCAATTCTTCATCAAAAGGGCTATCTCCATAAGGCATAACAAAACCTTCTGCCTCTACTTTTTCTCTTTCTACCACAAGGTATTTTTTATAATCCTCGTTTGTTTCATTGACATTCCACATCTGTAAAAACATCTGCGTCAACCCTTCGACTGCGTCGCCTTTTAGCAATACAGCTGTGTCTTTCCAGTGACCATATCTTTTTTCATGGTTAATATACTCATCGCCAATATTGATCCCGCCTGTAAAACCAACTTTTCCGTCAATAACCAATATCTTACGATGGTCTCTATTATTATAGTGTGTCGATAAAACCGGTTTTAGTGGCGCAAACATCTTGCATTCAATTCCAATTTTTTTCATCATTTCCGGATAATTATAAGGTAATAAATTAAAAGCACAAGTTCCGTCGTACATCACACGTACCTCAACGCCTTCTTTTACCTTACGCTCTAAGATACGAAGTATTTTTTCCCACATAACGCCTCTGGCAATAATGAAGTATTCCATAAAAATAAATTTTTCTGCCTTTTCAAGCTCCTCAACCATAGCCTCAAGTTTCACCTCTCCCAGTGGAAGATACTTCACCTGTGTGTTTTGGTAGATAGAAAAATTTCCATAATTTCTAACGTATTCCGTCATTTTGGCTGTCCCGATATCTATTTGGCGTAAGTTCTCCATAACAGACTCATCTTGTTTCACAAAATCTTGCGTTTCTGCATATAACGTTTCCAATCGCCTCTCCAAACGTCTTTGGCTTGGATTGGCATTTACGTATATGTATAACAATCCGCCAACAATAGGCGAAACCAAAGTCAAAATTGTCCATGACAATTGTATGGTTGGGTTATTCCCTTTATTGATGATATATAAAACAATCAGTAGCGAAAAAACAAGACTACTACCAAAAAACAATGTGCTATATTGCTCAAAGTAGCTGATAATCCCATAGAACAAAAATATCTGTAATGCAAAAAAAAGTAAAATAATCGCAGTACGTCCAAAAATAATTTTAAACATACCACTGCGACTTTTTCTAACCAAATCCATTTTAGCAATTTCTTCCCTTGTCATTCCCCTGCACCTCAATTCGATCCCTAAGATCTTTCATCCTCAAGTCCATGTTACTAATCACTTCTGCACAATCTTTTAACTCATCAAATATCGCCTGTGCATCACAAACGTCTTTTTTATATTTTAATTTGTGTTCAAGGCTGGCCCAAAAATCCATTGCAATCGTACGAAACTG
>JBKEAS010000132.1:0-4570 GCA_047972635.1 Anaerotignum sp. | reverse complement strand
TCAGCACACATACGAAGTGCTTCTTTAAAGCTAGGTGCACCAACCGGCATAATCATAAATTCTTGAACATCCACTGTGTTGTCTGCGTGCTTGCCACCATTCATAATATTCATCATAGGCACAGGTACAGTCTTTGCATTAAATCCACCCAAATACTGATATAAAGGCATATCCAAAGCTTCTGCTGCAGCCTTAGCCACCGCCATAGAAACACCAAGAATGGCATTTGCACCCAATTTCGCCTTGTTTGGTGTACCGTCCAAAGCAATCATCGCCTTATCAATAGAAACTTGATCCAAAGCGTTCATACCAATGATTTCTTCTGCAATCAAATCATTTACGTTATTGACTGCATTTTCAACACCCGTGCCATTGTATCTTTTTGTGCCATCACGAAGCTCAACCGCTTCAAACGCACCTGTTGATGCGCCACTAGGAACAGCAGCACGTGCAACAATGCTATCATCAACAATTACCTCTACTTCAATCGTAGGATTGCCTCTAGAGTCTAGTACTTCTCTTGCATATACATCTGTAATTTCAAAAAACCCTTTCATTTTCTTATCCTCCTTATGTTCTTACGTTTTTATTTGGCTATCAATAAACTTTTCCCAGTCATTTCTTTCGGAATTGCTATTCCCATCATTTCCAAAATCGTTGGTGCAATGTCTGCCAATCTACCGCCTTCTCTAAGCCCAACACCATCGGTGTAATTGATCAATACAAAAGGTACAGGGTTTGTTGTATGGGCAGTAAACGCCTCATGCGATTCATAGTCCACCATCTGGTCGCTATTTCCGTGGTCTGCACATAAAAACATATTGCTCCCCGTTTCCAGTAATGCCTCTATCACCCGACCCATACAGCTATCTACGGCCTCAATCGCTTTTACAGCCGCTTCTGTAATTCCGGTATGTCCTACCATATCTGGATTTGCATAGTTTACAACAATAAAATCATACTCTGTGGAGCGAATTGCTTTTACCAATCCATCTGTTACCTCAAATGCACTCATTTCTGGTTGCAAATCGTAGGTTGCAACCTTTGGTGACGGCACCAACCAACGATCCTCGTTTTGATTTGGCTCTTCAACGCCACCATTAAAAAAGAAAGTGACGTGTGCATATTTTTCCGTCTCAGCGGTTCTTAATTGTTTCAACCCTAGGGAAGAAATATAACTGCCTAATGTATTGGTTAATCGTTGCGGTTTAAATGCCACTTCCTTATTCGGAATGGTTATGTCGTACTCCGTAAAGCACACATACTTTAAGTCTTTCACAATCTTTTCTCGCTTAAACCCTTCAAATTGAGGATCACATATAGCCCTAGTTATTTCTCTTGCTCGGTCAGGACGGAAGTTAAAGAAAATAACTGCATCATGATCAGAAATCTTACCTTTCGCCTTACCGTTCTCATCTATAACCACCGTTGGCACCATAAATTCGTCAGTCTTGCCTTTTTCGTACGATGCTTTAATTGCATCCACTGCATCCGTAGCCGTTGTTCCCTTGCCCAAAACCATAGCATCATAGGCCTCTTGTACTCTCTCCCAACGCTTATCACGATCCATTGCATAATAGCGGCCAGCAACTGTTGCAATTTCGCCCGCCTCTATCTCACGCATTTTTTCGGCAAGCTCCAAAACATAATCTGCCCCAGAAGAAGGTGGTGTATCTCTGCCATCCAAAAATGCGTGCACATATACCTTTTCTAGCTCATGCTTTTTTGCCAAACGTAACAACGCATACAAATGCGTGTTATGACTATGAACCCCACCGTCAGAAACAAGTCCGCATAGATGTAATGCCGATGAATTTTTTTTGCATTGTTCAACCGCTTCCAATAAGTCTGGATTTTCATAAAAATCTCCATCCTCAATGGACTTTGTGATACGGGTAAATTCTTGATACACAATACGTCCTGCACCAATATTTAAGTGTCCAACCTCAGAATTGCCCATTTGCCCTTCGGGTAATCCAACATCACGCCCACTTGCATAGCCTTTCACAAATGGATACTTCTTAAAAATTTGATCCAATATAGGTTTGTTGGCTAGCTTAATTGCATTTCCTTCTTCTTTTTCACTAATGCCAAACCCATCTAAAATCATTAAAACGGTTGTTCCTTTTTTCATATCGCTTCGCCTCACTTTTAGGGTTTTGCTTATTTCTGATAATGAACAATTTCTTGAAATTCATCTTTCAAACTGGCTCCGCCTACCAATCCCCCATCAATATCAGCCATAGCAAACAGTTCTTGTGCGTTTTTACCGTTTACGCTACCACCATATTGAATGCGTACTTTCTGAGCGGTCTCATCATCATACACTTCGCCAACAACCTCGCGAATTGCCTTACAAACTTCTTGTGCCTGCGCAAAGGTAGCCGTCTTACCGGTGCCAATTGCCCAAATCGGTTCATATGCAATAACAACCTGCATAACCTCTTTTGCACTAAGCCCCAATAGCGCATATTTGATCTGCATCCGTATCCACTCTATGGTAATCTGTGCCTCTCTTTGCTCTAATGTTTCACCACAACACATGATAGGAACAAGGCCTGTATCTAAGGCTTTTTTCACTTTTTTATTTACCATATCATCTGTTTCATTAAAATATTGACGGCGTTCGGAATGACCAATCACCACATAAGAAACACCCATTTCTTTTAGCATAGATGCAGAAATTTCTCCTGTATAGGCACCACTGTCCTCAAAATGCATATTCTCAGCACCCACTGCAATTTCTGTTCCTTTTAATTCTTCCAAAACAGGATATAAATCCACAAACGGCACACAAAATACAACGTCAACCTCACCAGAAGCAACTTTCCCCTTCATTTCTTTACAAAAATCTGCCGCTTCCTTTGGTGTTTTATTCATTTTCCAATTTCCTGCAATAATTTTTTTCCTCATGATCTCACGTCACTCCCTCACTTTAGAAAACTTCTTCTTGCCGCACCCTCGATCCTTGTAAGCAAATCTTTCCCACTAAAACCAGAATCCACGTTAATCCTAGGAATTGCATAGCGAGATGTCTGTTTTGTGATCACGCCATAGTCCACCGTAAATAATAACTCAAATCCCATTTCCGCTAACTCTTTCTGGGTGTATGCAGTAAATCGCCCATTTGGAAATGCCAATGCCTTGCACGCTTTTTGGTCTAAATTCTGCGCTAAAGCAATCTCTGCCTCCGCTACCTCGTCCAAGAAATTATCTTCTGTCCCTGCACTAACTGGGGCGTGGTTTGCAGTATGATTATAGATTTTCACGTATCTACTATCGACCATTTTTTGAGCCTGTTCCCAGTTAAATTTTTGCAATCCAGTCTGTTGTGTAATGCTATCCGTCACAGCAAAAATTGAGATAGGGATTTTGTATTTTTGAAAAATCGGAAACGCCAATTCATAATTGCTTAAATAACCGTCATCCATCGTGATACAAATGTATTTTTTGTCCAGTCCAAGACTATTTTTATCGCTCGTTTTTTTCGTTGCGCGTGTTTTGTCTTTTTCCACTTCTCGAAGCAATGAACTTAGTTTTTCAAGAGAGATAAATTCATATCCTTGCTCTTTTAAATAAATAATTTGATCCTCAAGCTGGGATTGGGTCGTTACAACGCCATTGCCTTCGCCCATATCTCTAATTGCAAAATGATGATACATCAATACCGAAATATATTCTGTTGGCGGAACAATTGTATTTTCAGCCGGTTTTATAATTTCTACTTCTTCTACTTCATCTATGCTACGCACCGTATTTGCCAAGGCAACCTCTGGAATAAGCAAAGAACAAAACAGCATCATTACCACAAATATTTTTCTGATTTTTTTCATGTTATCTCCTATTTATCATCCACTGCAACTACGCCTGGCAAGTCCTTCCCTTCTAAAAATTCCAACGAAGCACCACCACCGGTAGAAATATGCGTCATCTTATCTCCAAAACCCAACTGATTTACAGCAGCAGCAGAATCGCCACCACCAATAATTGTTGTAGCGTTGATATCCGCCATCGCCTGTGCCACAGCTCTTGTACCTTTTGCAAAATTTTCAAACTCAAACACACCCATAGGTCCATTCCAAATCACAGTTTTTGCATCTTTAATCGCTTCTGTAAATTCCGTTGTTGACTTCTCACCAATATCAAGTCCCATCCATCCGTCAGGGATTTCTAACGCAGACACAGTTTGAAACGGCGTATCATTTTTAAATTCTTTTGTAATAACCGTATCCATCGGCAACAATAAACGCACGCCTTTTTCTTTTGCCTTTGCGATCATCTCTTTTGCATAATCGACCTTATCCGCCTCTAGCAAAGACTCGCCAACCTTGCCACCTCGTG
Source organism: Anaerotignum sp. (assembly GCA_047972635.1). Classification (GTDB taxonomy): domain Bacteria; phylum Bacillota; class Clostridia; order Lachnospirales; family Anaerotignaceae; genus Chakrabartyella. Next base: position 229 of record JBKEAS010000132.1, on the reverse strand, counting down.
CCACAGCAAACGTATATGCCATTCCACCGCCAATGATTAGCGTATCAACTTTTTCCAGTAAATTATTGATCACATTAATTTTGTCAGAAACCTTTGAACCACCTAATATTGCCACAAAAGGACGCTCAGGCACATTTACCGCATTCCCAAGAAACGCAATCTCTTTCTCCATCAAATAGCCAACTGCACTCTCTTTGACAAACTGGGTAACCCCAACCGTAGAACAATG
>JBKEAS010000075.1:0-7056 GCA_047972635.1 Anaerotignum sp. | reverse complement strand
GTAACTTCTAGCTCAATGCCTCCAAGTTCATCAATCACATCTGCCAAAGACTCAAAGTTCACCGTAACATAATCCGTAATATTTAAGCTAAAATTCTCATTGATTGTTTGAATGGCAAGTGTAGGCCCGCCATACGCATACGCATGGTTAATTCTTGTTTCTCCGTGCCCTTCAATTTCCACATACGTGTCTCTGGCAATCGAAATCAGTTTAACCTTCCCCGTCTGTGCATTGATTGAAGCCACCATAATAGCATCTGAACGCCCAACATTATCCGCATTTCTTGAATCAACCCCAAACAAGGCAATATTCAATATCCCTTGGCTTCCATAAATATCCAAGTCATCATTTGCCGAAAGAGCGTCATCGTCAACCTCCTGTCGGTTTAAACCACCTACAGTATACATAAAAATACCATATCCAATGGCAAAAATTCCAGCCAAGCCAATCAACGTAAGTAGTAGTGTTTTAAAATATAGCTTCCAAAGCCTCTTATCCATGAAGCAGGGTCATCCTCTCCTACAAATTTTATCATAATTACTTATTATATTCCCTAATAGTCATAAAAACAATAAAAATTTATTGTATTCTCCATTTTTCACCCTACTCGTCTTTCCTCTGTACGACACAACGTGTGGTACAATTAAAGTTTTTGGTCGAGCTTTTTGCAAAAAGCGCGCAGGTCTGGACTGCGTCCAGGGTATTACTCTCCTGACCTTTCTCCTGACCTTTCTCTTGACCTTTCTCTTGACCTTTCTCTTAGTCCTTTATTTCTTCCCAAATCCCAGCCTTGTTGTATAATTCATAAAAATGGTTTGTCGGCCCTACGCCCTTACCAATTTCTAGGCTATGCTCAATTGCCACAGTAATATAGCCCTTGGCAATACGAACTGCTTCTTCCACAGATTTCCCTCTTGCCAAAGAAGCCGCAATTGCCGAAGATAGCGTACAACCCGTACCATGAGTATTCTTCGTTTGAATACGTTCAGAATGAAGGGTAATCACTTTTTCACCATCAAAAAGCAAGTCAGTTGCGGTATCTTCCAAATGACCGCCTTTGATTAGTACATTTTTAGCACCCATCTTAAAAATGGCTCTCGCCGCTTCTTCCATAGATTCCAAATCATTGATCGTAAGCCCTGTGATTACCTCTGCTTCGGGCAAGTTTGGTGTAACCACATGAGCCAAGGGAATTAATCTCTCAATCAAAGCATCTTTGGCATCAGGCTGCATCAAATCAAACCCACTTTTAGAAATCATAACAGGATCCACAACAACATTGGTCGCCTTATATTCTTCAAGCTTATCTGCAATGGCATAGATTGTTTCAGTTTGAGAAACCATCCCCACCTTCACCGCGCTAACCTTAATGTCAGCATAGATTGCATCAATCTGGGCACGGATGATTTCTGGTGAAATATCTTGACAACCAAAAACTCCTTGGGTGTTTTGAACTGTAACCGCCGTAATAACGCTCATACCATAGGTGCCTTGTGCACAAAATGTTTTCAAATCCGCCTGTATCCCAGCTCCGCCACAAGTGTCAGAACCAGCAATTGTTAAAACGTGCTTCATAGTGATTACCCTCCTAAAAATTTATACGCTACCGTTGTTTTTCAAAGCAAACATATGGCAAGAAATCATACTTTCTCTATGCCACTTATACAGCAAACAAAAATCCTTCAAAAAAAAGCACAGCCACGATTTTCCTCGTTTGCTGTGCCTCATCTACAAATCATCGCTTCCCTCCGCTAGTATGACCCAGATCAGGTAGAAAGGGTATCAAGTATCACTCAATTCTCAGCCTCTTTCGGCACCCCCAGCAAAATTTTATTCATTGCTTACAAAAATAACACGCTCTACTCCTTGTGTCAAGCCAAACCCTGTTCAAGCCCCATAAGCCCTGCCATCTGATTGAGCGAGACATAAACCTCTCCATCTACAATAATCGGAGAAACTCTTGTTTCCTTGTCGTTATAAAGCAGCTTAAAATCCGCCTTTTTCATAATATAATTCCCGCTATCGTTGACCAAAAGCTCGTTGCCAATAGATGTAAAGGATTTGCCAGACGTTAGGTTTAATGTTTTCTGTGAGGTATCATATTGCACAGAAAATCCAGACCCTACTTTTGCCATTTGGCGTAAGGGCACATATTCCTCACTAAAAATTTCTAAGGTATCTAGTGTATACGTCTTATTGCTTAAGCTCACATCTTTACTCACAACCTTACGCATATCGCTAAGCCCAACCCATTCTAACTCGTAAGGCTTAATTCGGTCTGTATAAATACCATCCACGCCTAGCGCAAGCAAGTCCTCAAACTGCTTATAGCGATTGACGGTATGGGCATACACCAAAATTCCCGCTTCGTGCAAGGTGTTCACCACCTCTTGTGTCACACGATCGACTTGTATGGTCACAGTGCCTATGCCTTTTTGGGCACAAAAATTAGCAATTTCCGGATAATTTGGTTTGCTGTTTAAATATAATGTGTAAATCCAATTTTGAAAAGGATAAATCTCATGAACCCAGTCGTACATATCCGGGTTGTATATCTGAACAATCAAACGGTCTAAGAGTTCTGGCTGTTCCATCGCTCTTGCAATTTTCACCAAATCGTTAAATTGCTTTTGCACCGTTGCCTTATCTGTTTCTTTCGTGTCCGTAACAATATATACGTCAGGATATTCTGTCATCAAACCAAATAGGTCTACCGCTGCAATTGGTGTTTGTTCGTATACAATCTTACTATTTTTATACGTAGCATAGTCCATCACCAAAGACTGGCTGGTCTCCTGTTCAAGGCGGTAATAGGTTCCGTCCTCTTCAAAATCATGCCTTGCCACCAAAACCCCATCCGATGTGTATGCAAAATCGACTTCTAAAACACGAAATCCGTTTCCCCAAGATGCCAAAAAAGCCTCTTTCGAGTTCATCTCAATCTTTCCATCTACTTCGCCAAGCGCATGGGCAACCAAAGGATTTTCCTGTTGCCATCCAGCATACGCAGTCATTGGCAACGATGCAAGTAACATACCGGCTAAAACCGTTGCCATCATTTTTTTACCAAACATTTCCTTTTCCTCCTATAAAAAACAAAGAACGGGGATATGCTCCCCGTTTCTTTTATTCTTCTTCTTCGTCAAATAACTCATTGAAAGCCTCAGATACCTTATCAAATAACGCATCATCTTCAATGACATTAAGCTCAACTTCTTCGCCAATTTCCTTGTATTCATACAACAAAACTGTCTCGTCTTCCAAAGGAAGCAACGCAATAAATTCTTTGCCTGCAACACCTTCTACCTCAAATACACCAAGAATACCACATTCCATTTCTGTATCGTCATCCAGTGTTAAAAACATTGTTTCTAAGCCCATTTCTTCTTCGTCGTGGTCATGACCACATCCACAATTATCACACATATTCAAAACCTCCTTCTTGGTAAAACTTTCTTTCTAACCTATCATACCTTATTCTAAGCTTTAGGACAATCACTTTTTCATGTTTTGTTGTCTATTTTTTTCTTTTTCCGCCTTCTTTTTTGCCTTTGCGGCAAGAAAGCCCAATTCCTCTTTTTTCTCGTTCACGGGCGATTTCTTTTTTGCTACAGCTTTTTGTGTGGTAGCACGGGCTTGTCCGTTTTGTTTTTGCTCATTGTCTGGCTCTGTAGCCATATCCTGTGTTCCTTTAGATTTGCTCTTTTGGGGATGTATCAAGTCATTTTTTGTTTTGGCGCTATCGACCAATTTCCCAAAAGACATCTCTTTTTGCACAAAATTCAAGCCCCAAACCTTCTCGTATTTATGCACCCAACGTCGCTCATAGGGCGAAACCAAAGTAATTGCACAGCCTGCTGTTCCTTTTCTGCCACAACGACCCGATCTGTGCAAATAATGGGTAGGTTCTTCTGGCACGTCCAAATTGATAATATGCGTAACGCCCTCAATGTCAAGCCCTCTTGCACCAATATCCGATGCAACCAAAACCTGGGCTCTGCCGAGGCGGAAGTCATCTAATGCATTTTTCCGGTCAACCTTACCCACTTGCCCATAAATTCCAACTGCCTTAATGCCATGGTAGCAAAGCTTGTCTACCGTTACTTCAATGTTTTCGGGATTATTTAAAAACACAATCGCTCTTTGTGGCTTTTCCCCGGCTAAAATTTTTCTAAGCTCAACAAATTTTTCCCTTTGGGTCGTTAGCATATAATAGTGTGAAATCCCATCCGGAATTAATCCGCCTGTTTTTGCTTCGACAAACAAAGCATCTTTTTTCATCAACCTTCTCGCCCGTTCCCTGGTTTGTTCCCCAACAGAGGCAGAAAGTAAAACAACCTGTCTTTCCTTTAAGGTGGATTGCACCACTCTTTCTACATCATCAAAATGACCATCTTCCAACAAACGGTCCCCCTCGTCCAAAACAAGAGTCTTAACCAAGTGGGCAGAAATTTTTCTTTTCTTAATCAAGTCTAAAACTCTGCCCGTCGAACCAATGATTATCCTTGGTTTTTCCCTTAATTTTTCTATCTGACGCTTCACTCCGGCCGAGCCAATGATCATCATACATCCAACATCCAAACCACTATTTGCCTCAAGCAATTCCGCCTGACGAAACACCTGTGCTGCCAATTCATGCGTAGGTGTCAAAATAATTGCTTGTGTGCCTTTTATGCCAAAATCCAACTGTTGAAAGATAGGCAAAAGATATGCCAAGGTTTTGCCAGAACCGGTTTCCGAGCGTCCAATCACATCTGTGCCTGCTAAAAATAAAGGTATCATATTCTCTTGTATTTCCGTAGGGGTATGAATGTCTTGTTTTGCCAATGCATCTACCAAAACAGATGAAATCCCTATTTTTTCAAAATTATTTTCCATATTTGATCCTTCCTTGCTTTTCGTAGAACCATCTCTTGTTTTATCCCAATTATAGCCTTTTTTTATCAGCGTGTAAACAAAATCATTAGACACTGCCTTGCGTAGAAAAATACTCTATAATCCCTAAATACATTCCCCAAGCAATCTTATCTTGATAGGCGTCATCATTTAAAAGTGACTCTTCATGACTATTTGAAAGAAACCCACATTCCACAATAACCGAGGGGATCTGAGTGGTGCGCAATATGTAGTAATCTTGGTTTTGCTTCGCCTTCCTTTTATTATCACCATCCACATTTGCCTTTAGGCTTTCTTGTATCAATTCTGCAAGTCTTTTCCCGTCCTCACTAGATTTATAATAAAAAACCTGTGCCCCCCTTTCACTAGAAGAAGGAAATGCATTTTGATGAATGCTAATCAAAATATCCCCATCACTCTCATTTGCTATCTTTTGCCTCTCGGCCATATCCGACACTTTCCTAGAACCCAATGCCTCGTCAGTGGCACGTGTAACAAGCACTGTCGCACCGCCTTGTTCCAAATATTGTTGTAACTTTACCATGATTGCCAAATTTAAAATTTTCTCATCCTCCCCAACACGTCCTGTTTTTCCGGGATCCCATCCGCCGTGTCCTGCATCCAAAACAACAACTTTTTGATTTACCGGTAACATCACTTTTTGGCTTCTGCCTTCTAGCAAAGGAGTTATACAAATACAAACCACCGCAATTACAATCAACCCATACATACCACATATATCTTTTCGTGAAAACTTTCTTCCCATCTGTCCGCCCCCTTTCTAAATTCATATGAACAAATATAAAAAAACTTTCTATAATTCTTATCTCCAACGCCCATTTTTCACTGTGGGCTAAAACAAAATCCTGCTCCCATACCCCTTCATACACACAAACATCATAACAAAAATACATACTTTACCAAATTATATAAAAAATGTTGCCAAACATCTCGCAAAAAACCTTCTTGAATTTTGCCCTTTCACCAAAAAAAGCTCCAAAAATAAGAAAACATACCTTTTTTTGTTGACGGTTTCTCTCAAGATGTTATAATTCTTCTATGGCAATTTTTGCACATTTGCCCACACCGTAAAGACAAGTGCTGCAAATACTGAACATTTAAATTATTTTTAGGAGGCTTATTTTATGGAAAAACGAGTATTTAATTTCTCAGCAGGACCATCCATGCTACCCTTAGAAGTGTTAGAACAAGCACAACGTGAGCTTGTATGCTATCCTTCTGCCGGTATGTCAGTAATGGAGATGAGCCATCGATCTAAAATGTTTGAGTCCATCTTAGAAAAAGCAAAAGCGGATTTGAAAGAATTGATGCACATACCCGATAATTATAAAATTTTATTCTTACAAGGTGGCGGGTCAACGCAGTTTGCCATGATCCCCTTAAATTTAATGAATAAAAACAAAAAAGCTGACTATGTGGTAACTGGGCAGTGGGCAAAAAAAGCTGCAGAAGAAGCAAAAAAATATGGCCAGGTAAACATACTCGCTTCTTCCGCTGATACGACTTACGACCGTATCCCCGACTTAGACCCATCTAAATTTAGCCCCGATGCTGATTATTTTTATATCACTTTAAATAACACCGTTTATGGCACCCGCTGGACCGAATTGCCAGATACAGGTAATGTCCCCTTAGTTGGCGATATGTCATCTTCTATTCTCTCTGAAGAAATTGACGTTTCAAAATTCGGCTTGCTTTATGCTGGGGCACAAAAAAACCTAGGTCCTTCCGGCGTAACCGTCGTGATCATTCGCGACGACTTAATCGGCACTGCCATGGATTTCACACCAACCATGTTGCGTTATGACATCCATGCCGAAAACAATTCTTTATACAATACCCCGCCTACTTATGGCATCTATTTTATGGGACTTGTATTTGATTGGGTAAAACGTCAAGGCGGTGTCTCAGCTGTGCAAAAAATAAATGAACATAAGGCATCCTTGCTTTACAATTTCTTAGACTCATCTTCCCTTTTTAGAGGCACAGTTGTGACAAAAGACCGCTCTTTGATGAACGCACCTTTTGTTTTGCCAAGCGATGAACTTGATGCAAAATTTATCAAAGAAGCAAAAGCACTGGGCTTTGAAAACCTAAAAGGCCATCGTAGTGTGGGTGGTATGCGTGCAAGTATGTATA
>JBKEAS010000074.1:0-4167 GCA_047972635.1 Anaerotignum sp. | reverse complement strand
CAGGATCAGTGCCTGCAGGACATCCTTTACTACAGGGTGAATCATGACATAATAAACATCTTGAAGCCTCTTCCATAGCAGTTCTTGGTGTAAAGCCTTCAACAGCTTCAGAAGTATAGGTCGATTTAATTACCTTACTCAAATTCTTCAACTCCTCTCATATTTCCTACCTTTTATATTAATTTCAAACTCAGTTTATCTCCATTGTCTATTCGTCTCAGGATACCATATAGCGACTTTTCTGAGTTTTCAGCTAAAACCAATATTTTTCGTTTCATCTGTTATATTTCTTCTTAAATTGAAAAGGAGACGTCAACAAATTTCAGCCGTCTCCAAAACATCTACGCCAGAAAAATTTGTCTATAAATAGTTATTCATTATCGGATTTTAAAACTGCATTTAACAACACATTTGCACCCTCTGTGCAAATTTCATCACTTGTATGTTCAACTTCACAGTGTGACAAACCCTTTTCAGAAGAAACAAAGATCATAGCCGTAGGTATAACATATGCAGCAAACTGTGCATCGTGTCCCGCGCCACTATTGATACGTTGATGTTTCGTTCCCAGTTCTTCAGCAGATTGTTTTACATAATCAACCAAAGTTTTATCAAAATAAACAGTATCACGATTCCATTGGTCAACCACTTCACAGCGACACTTCGCCCATTCCTGTCCATCTAAACTTCTTACAATTTGATACACTTTTTTCAGTAATTCTGGATCTTCATGACGAACATCAATGGAAAAGTCAACATAATCTGGGATTACAGTATGCACACATGGATGAACAACAACTTCACCTGTTGTATATACCAATTCTGGACAATCTAGTTTGTCAATTTCTTCGTGAAGATAGCAAAGTGCTTTTGCAGCTGCAAAAAGTGCATCTTGACGATATTGCATCGGGAATGTGCCTGCATGAGCCGCTTGACCGTAGAATTTCACTCTACTATTAAACATACCCAATACACAAGAAACCACACCCACATCGTTTTTCGCGTTTTCTAAAATAGGACCTTGTTCAATATGTAATTCAAACATTGCTTTGTATTTTTCAGCACTCAACCGATTTTCTTTTGAACCTTTATAGCCACTTTTTTCAAGTGCTTCGCCAAAAGTTGTTACTTTATCCAAAACACTTTTTGATGCAAGCATATTTTCTTCTCTGAAATTTTTTGCAATGGCTTCGGGCAAATTCGCATTACACACAACACCAGAACTCATCATTGCCGGAGGATATAGAGAACCCTCTTCGTTTGTCCAAATCATCGCAGTAAGCGGATGTTTATGAGGAATATGATCCGCAACCACCGCTTCCAAAACTTCCATTGCACCAATAACACCTAAAATACCATCATAGTTTCCGCCATTTTTTACGGAGTCAGCATGAGATGCCATGACAATTCGTTTTGCACTAGGATCCGTTCCAGGAATTGTAGCATACATATTTGCAAAATCATCTGTTTCAATCGTAGCGCCAATTTTTGTCATTCTTTCCACAAAATATTTTCTTGCTTGTTTCGCCTCATCAGATAAAGAATATCTAGTAATACCGCCATGTCCAGCGTCACCAAAAGTAGAAAAAGTTCTAATCTTATCACTCATTCTTTCTAAGCTGCATTTATACATAATCATATCCTTCTTTCTTTGCTATTTTAAATCCAGGCTCCTCTTTCAAGGAGCCCCACTTACAGTGAAATCAAATCTTTTGTGTAATCGCTTCATGTTCTTGCTCAGTAACAAAACCGTAATTTGGTCTGCCTTCTGCTTTTTTCATCAAAGCAGTATAAACAACGATTGCAATAACAAAGGAAACAATATAACCATTTGCCGCTAAGTACTGAATTAAATTCGGTTCCAAACCAGAACCTGCTTTATAGCTAAACATCGTATTTCCTAGCAAAGGAATGATAAAGGATACAACCCAAGCGATCATAGCATTTTTATTCCAACCGCCAGAATACCAATATCTTCCGCCTTCGCCTTGATACAAACCAGCAACATCGACAAGTTGCTTCTTACAGATAAAGTAATCGGCAATCAAGATTGCAGCAACTGGTGCGATAATTGTACCGTAGTTATTTAACCATGTAAAAATATAGCTAGCGCCAGAGCCATAGATCCACCAAGGCTGTGTTACAAAAGTAGCAACCAAACAAGTGATAATAACACCTTTTTGATATGTGATTTTCTTTGGAGCCATATTAGAGAAACCATTTGCAGGTGCAACCACGTTCGCAGCAACACAAGTTGTAACAGTTGCCATGATTACACCAATTGCACAAACTGCAACCAAAAGCTTGTTGTCTACAAAGTAGAATACGCTTGTAGGATCAAAAAGTGGTTCGCCAACTGTATATAGTGTAGCCTGTGCAAAAATCGCACCCACGAATGCACACAGTGCCATAGGAATTGGCATACCAGTCAACTGACCCATAAACTGACTTCTCTGGCTTTGTGCATATCTGGAGAAATCCGGGATATTGAGTGCCATTGTTGCCCAAAACGCAATATTTGCCGTCAAGCCTGCCATATAAACAAAGGCAAATCCACCGTTTCTGTCAATCAATTCCGTATTATTACCGGCGGTAAATACATCCGCTAGAGAATGTCCTGATGTGCTAATTGCATTTAAGGACCAGAATAATAACCCTAAAATAACGATAACTAAAATAGGTCCGCCAACATTTTGTACCCATTTAACTTTTTCCATGCCGTTGTATGCAACGAGGAAAATCAAAATCATAAATAAGAAGAAACCAATTAACTGTCCAAGAACGATATTATCATTACCTGGAAGCGAAACTGTAACGCTTTGGTCACTAAACATAGGGATAGCTATACCAATCAAAGCTGCTATGGCACCGCCACCTACCCAACTTTGCACAGCCGTCCACCCACAGGCAATAATTGACCTTGAAAATGTCGGTATCTGCGTTCCTTTATTGCCAAATGTCATTCTCGAAAAAATCGGGAACGGAATGCCATATTTGGTCCCAATTTTTGAGTTTAACTGAATTGGTACCAAAACAATAAGGTTACCTAAAATAACATTAATTACAGAAAGTATAGGTGAAATGCCTAAGGCAACCAAGGAAGATGCCAATGCTAGTGATGGAATACAAATTGACATACCAATCCAAAGATTACAAATACTCATTGTGTTCCAAGTTCTTTCACTTACTGTTGTTGGTGCTAAGTCTGCATTATAATATTCAGAGCTACTCAAACCAGCAATCGCTTCATTTGTTAATTCATATAGGCCATTCTTTTCTTGCTGCGTATATTGACTCATATTACTCCCCTCCTAAATCCATATTATTTTTTAAGACTTCTTTTAATAAATTTCCCCCATCCAGCTTCGCCTTTGAACTCGCCATCTTCGTAAACAAGGCGACCTCTTGAAAATGTTTTAACTGGATAACCATGAAGTTTGGTGCCTTCCCAAATGGTATGATCATAATCTGAGTGCATCGTTTCACAAGTTACTGTAAAGTCTTTTTCCGGATCGTAGATAACAATATCAGCATCCTTGCCCACGGTCAAACTACCTTTTTGTGTACATCCAAAAATTCTAGCAGGATTTGAAGCACAAATTTCAACTACTTTGGTAAAAGAAACCTTTCCTTCATTTGCTTTGGCAAGCATATAAGGGTACATATTTTCAACACCAGCGCAGCCGTTAGGAATTTTTCTAAAGTCATCTTTTCCCCAATCTTTTTCAGATTGTTGGAAAGGACAGTGGTCTGTTGCTACTGTATCAATATCGCCTCTTTCAATGGCTGCCCAAATAGCATCTTGGCTTTCTTGCCCTTTGATTGGAGGTGAACAGACAAAATTTCTGCCATCTTCTCTTTTATAAACATCACACGTGAAGTTCAAGTATTGAGGACAAGTCTCTGCATAAATCTCATAACCTTCTTCTTTTGCTTTAGTTACATACTCTACGCCTTGTTTGTTTGCCAAATGTACTATGTATAAAGGTGCATTCAAGGATTTCGCCCATGAAATCGCTCTAAAATCTGCTTCGGCTTCTACAAATTCCGGACGAGACATATAGTGATGCCATGCATCCATTTTGCCTTCATCAATATTTTTTTGTACCAATGTATTCACCATTTCGTTGTTTTCAGCATGAACACAAATGAGTGCACCAATTTCTT
>JBKEAS010000067.1:0-7992 GCA_047972635.1 Anaerotignum sp. | reverse complement strand
GAGCATATATTACTTTCTTTAATTGAAGAGGATGATAATATTGCGACAAAGATTTTAAAAGATTTGAATGTGCATCGTCAAAGAATATATGTTGATATTATGAACATGTTAGGTGGAAATGAAGACGATACCATTATGGGCAAGGGAATGAACCCACATATAGAAGATTCAGAAATTAGCCCAACGGAAAATTTGGATAAATTTAGCCGCAATTTTACTGAAATGGCAAAAAACAATAAATTTGACCCAATTGTAGGGAGAAGTTTAGAAATTGAACGTATCGTACAAATTTTAAGTCGAAGAACAAAAAATAATCCTTGTTTGGTGGGAGATCCTGGTGTTGGAAAAACTGCAATTGTTGAAGGGTTGGCACAAAAAATTGTTGATGGAGATATTCCAGATACTTTAAAGAATAAAAAAATTATTAGCTTAGATCTTTCTGCCGTGGTTGCTGGTTCAAAATATCGTGGCGAGTTTGAAGATAGAATGAAAAAGATTTTGGCAGAAGTTCGTTTGGAAGGCAACATCATTTTGTTTGTTGACGAAATTCATACCATCATTGGTGCGGGTGCGGCAGAAGGTGCAATTGATGCTTCTAATATTCTAAAACCTTCTCTTGCAAGAGGTGAAATTCAACTCATTGGTGCCACAACGATGGATGAATACAGAAAACATATTGAAAAAGATGCAGCATTTGAACGTCGTTTTCAACCTGTCGATGTCGAAGAGCCTACACAAGCACAGGCACTGGCTATGTTGCGTGCACTTAGAGATCGATATGAGATGCATCATAAAGTAACAATAACAGATGAGGCAGTCGAAGCGGCAGTAAAACTTTCCATTCGTTATCTAACAGATCGTTTTTTACCGGATAAAGCCATTGATTTAATTGACGAGGCAGCGTCTAGATTACGTTTAAAAACACGTACTACACCAGTTGGTTTAAAAGATTTGCAGAATAAGTTGGCGGAAATGGAAAATGAAAAAGAAGAGGCAATTAAGACTGAAGACTTTGCAAAAGCCGGCGAAATTAAAAAACAACAAGATATGTTTCGCATACAATTAAAAGATGCACAGGCGGTATGGGAAAATAGAAATAATGACAATTGCCACACAGTAACGGCGGAAGAAGTGGCAGAGGTTCTTTCAAATTGGACTGGAATTCCATTGCAAAGTTTACGTGAAGACGAGTCTGCTAGATTGCTTTCACTAGAAAGTGTTCTTCATGAAAGAGTTGTTGGACAGGAGTTAGCAGTAAAATCTGTTGCCAGAGCAGTGCGTCGTGGGCGAGTTGGGCTGAAAGATCCGAATAGACCCATCGGTTCTTTCTTATTTTTAGGCCCTACAGGTGTGGGTAAAACGGAACTGTCTAAGGCCTTGGCACAGGCACTTTTTGGCGATGAAAACGCTATGATTAGAATTGATATGTCAGAATATATGGAAAAGCATAGTGTTGCCAGAATGATTGGAGCACCTCCTGGATATGTTGGCTTTGAAGAAGGGGGACAGCTTAGCGAAAAGGTGCGGAGGAACCCGTATTCTGTTATTCTTTTTGATGAAATAGAAAAAGCGGCTCCAGAGGTTTTTAATATTCTTTTACAAGTTTTAGATGATGGACATATCACAGACGGTCAAGGTAAAAAAGTGGATTTTAAAAATACGGTTATTATCATGACCTCTAATGCAGGGGCAAGGAGTATTGCATCACCCAAAAAACTTGGTTTTACTAGCGTAGAGACGACAGAACAAAGCTATGAATCTATGAAAAAAGGTGTAATGGACGAAGTGAAAAATATTTTCAAGCCGGAATTTATTAACCGTATTGATGATATTATTGTATTCCATCCTCTAGAAGAAAAAGATGTCATTGAAATTGTAACTTTAATGGCGAAGTCACTTTCAAAAAGGGTTTTGGAAAATATGAATATTACTTTGAAATTTACCGATAAGGCAATTGAAAAAATTGCAACAGAAGGCTATGATAAGGCATATGGTGCAAGACCGTTACGTCGTGCATTGCAGACTAAAATTGAAGATGTTTTTGCTGAAGAATTTTTGAGCGGGAACATTCAAAGTGGTGGCAAGGTTTCTGTGGGTGTAAAAACAAATGGATATTCTTTTCGGACGATTAGATAAATTTGTATTTTATTGGGAAATGAAAAATAGCTATATACCAAAACTTTGTTTTGTGATATAATCAAACCTAATTCAAATGAGAGTGAAATTTGTAGAAATTTTGATTGTAATGCTGTGAATAGTAGTTAGTAATTTATCTTGGGAGGTAACAAAATGGCTGTAATTGAAGAAATAATTCGTCAAGAGAAAGATGGCACACTCAGCTTTGGTAATTATTTGGCTAATGAAAAGAAAAAAGTTTTAGATTTTGAAGCGAATGGCGATCTTTATAATGTTAAAACATATAATGAAATCACAAAATTAGAAAAGAACGGAAAATTACTCATGGAGGTAGTACCAGGTGCTACCATACATAAATTTTCCCTAACAGAAAGTGGCACAAATTTTATGGTAGAAGGCCCTGAAGATGTGCAGTTGACATTAGAAATTGAGCCACAAACTGAATACAAAATTTTAATTGACGATGTAAATGTAGGAAAAGTAAAAACGAATATGGCAGGAAAAGTAACAGTTGGTGTAGAATTACAAAACAATATGCCATATGTAAAAGTTGTAAAAGTAGGTTGATAAACAAAAGTGGACTGCATGATAGATGCGGCCCACTTTTTCTAAATTAAATGCGTTATAACTACGTGATAGTAATTATAACTACTTTTTGCTTAGGGGTGGGGAAGTGAAGATAAAAACAGTGTATATTTGTTCATCATGTGGTTATAAAAGTCCGAAATGGGCAGGACGATGTACCACTTGTGGAGAATGGAACACCTTTGAAGAACATGAGGAAGAAAAGGGAACAAAAAAACAAAGTACCACCAATAAATTTGTTAAATCCACTGTAAAGCAATCGGTTTCTCGCTTATCTGAAGTGAAGATACTAGGAGACGAACGACTATTAACAAGAATTTCTGAATTTGATCGTGTTATGGGTGGTGGAATTGTAAGGGACTCTGTAACGATTATTACATCTCCTCCCGGAGGTGGTAAGTCAACATTGTCTTTGATGGTGGCAAGCCAGTTAGCAAAAGGCGGCAAAAGAGTATTATATGCCTCCGGCGAAGAAAGTGATAGCCAGATCAAAAGTCGTGCTGACCGTATTTTGGAAAACGTAGAAGATAATATCTGGATTTTGGCTGATACTTCTATGGATAGAGTGGTGGAGGCAATCGTAGAGGTCGATGCGGATTTTATTATTTTAGATAGTATTCAAACATTTGCTTTGGCAGAGTTTTATCCATCTAGGGCGGGAAACCCTACACAAACGATGGAATGTGCTTCAACTTTGGTACAATGTGCAAAAAATAAAGAAAGACCAAGAGCTGTCTTTATGATTGGGCAAATGAATAAAAATGATGAAATAGCATGTTTAAGATCATTAGAACATTTGGTTGACGCAGTTTTGGTTCTGGAGGGTGATGGTGGTGAGGAGTTGAGAAGCTTAACCGCTACCAAAAATCGTTTTGGCAATACAGGAGAAATGGGTTTTTTTGCCATGACTGAAAAAGGGCTTTCCTCTATTGAAAATCCTTCGGAATACTTTATGACAAAAAGAAAGAAGGAAGATGCAGTATCAGGCAGTTCTATTGCAGTATTAAGAGAAGGTTCTCGGGCGGTGGTGGCTGAGGTGGAAAGCTTGGTTTCCTCTTCTTTTACACCATATCCTTCTAGAATTAGTGAAAATATGAAAAAAGACACGCTAAACACACTGCTATCGGTATTGGAACAACGTGGTGGAATAAAGTTATATGATAAAAATGTGGTTGTCAAAACAACGGGTGGTTTGTATTTAAAAGAACAAGCGGCCAATTTGGCGATACTTATGAGTATTGTTTCCGCTGTGCGTGATTTTCCTTTGCCCTCAAATTGGGCATTTATTGCAGACGTAGGCTTAACCGGTGAGCTGAAAAAGATACCTGCTATGGAGTCTAGGTTACGTGAGTTAGACAGAATGGGCTTCGAAAAGGCATTTGTCGCTACTGAAGGGACGAAAAAAGTAAAATTCAACAATTTAGAAGTGATTGAATGTAAAAATCTCACACAATTAATAGGGAAAATTTTCCTAAATAAAAAAAATAACTAGAAGGGCAAGTTTTATGAATTTAATTCTTTGCAGTTTTTTAGTTTACGAATAAGTCAATGTATATTATAATAGATAACATAGTTTTATTTTATAGTTTCGGGCTTTTAACAGAAATCATGATGATTAGGGAGGTATAAAAATGCAAGAAGTGCAAATCAAAAAATTTAAAAAGGTGCTTGTGGCAAACCGTGGTGAAATTGCCATTCGTGTATATCGTGCTTTGAATGAGTTGGGTATTCAGACGATAGGTATTTTTTCTAAAGAAGATAAATATTCTCTTTTCCGCACAAAGACAGACGAGGCTTATATGCTAGATCCGGAAAAAGGACCTATTGATGCATATTTAGATATTGATACAATTATTAAAATTGCAAAAGCGAAGGGTGCAGATGCCATCCATCCAGGTTACGGTTTTCTTTCTGAAAATCCTGATTTTGTTTCTGCTTGTAAAAAAGCAGGAATTGCTTTTATTGGTCCGGATGTTGAAGTTATGTATGCAATGGGGGATAAAATTTCTTCCAAGAAAATGGCAATTGAATGTAGTGTACCCATTATTCCAGGTGTAGACCACGCCATTCGTGACTTAGATGAAGTGATGAAAGTTGCTGAAGAAGTTGGATATCCTGTAATGCTTAAAGCAAGCAACGGTGGCGGTGGCCGTGGTATGCGTATTGTAAATAGTGCTTCAGATATGTCAAAAGAATTTGAAGAAGCCAAGAATGAAGCAAAAAAAGCATTTGGTGATGATAAAATTTTCGTAGAAAAATACCTTCGTAACCCGAAACACATCGAAGTTCAAGTTTTGGGCGATAAATATGGAAATGTGGTTCACTTATTTGACCGTGACTGTTCTGTGCAAAGACGTCATCAGAAAGTTGTGGAATTTGCTCCAGCTTTTACGATTAGCGATACCGTTCGTGAAAAAATTTTTACTGATGCTGTTCGTTTATCGAAATACGTAAGTTATAAAAATGCAGGTACATTAGAATTCTTGGTTGATGCGGATGAAAATTATTATTTCATTGAAATGAACCCAAGAATTCAGGTTGAGCATACAGTTACAGAAGAAGTAACGGGAATTGATATTGTTCAGTCACAAATTTTGGTTGAAGAAGGGTATCCCTTAAATTCTGATGAAATTGGTATCAATTCACAAGAAGAAATCAATTGCAATGGCTTTGCAATACAGTTGCGTGTTACGACAGAAGATCCTGCAAATAACTTCTTACCTGATACAGGTAAAATTAATGTGTATCGTTCTTCAGCGGGTCATGGTATTCGTTTGGATGGCGGAACTGCATACACAGGTGCAGAAATTACACCTTTTTACGATAGTTTATTAGTTAAAATTGTAGCGTTTGATAGACGCTTTGAAGGTGCAACACAAAAGGCAATTCGCGCCATCAAAGAAACAAGAATTCGTGGTGTAAAAACGAATATTCCTTTCTTAATTAATGTGTTGCAAAGTCAAATTTGGCAAGAAGGTAAATGCACAACAACATTTATCGAAAGTACACCAGAATTGTTCCATATTGTTCTTGGCAAGGATCGTGCAACAAAGATTGCGGAATTTATTGGTAACAAAATTGTAAATGAATCAAAAGGAAACAAACCTGAATTTGATAGAATTGTTCAACCATCCTTTGGCAAAAATGCTGATGGCAGTACCATTGAAGTAAATGGTGCTAAAAACGCATTTTTAAAGATGGGAGCAAAAGATTTTACACAAAGCATTATGAAAGAAAAGCGTCTTTTCGTTACAGATACAACCATGCGTGATGCACACCAGTCGTTGATGGCGACACGTTTGCGTACAAACGACTTAATTGTTGCAGCTCCTGCGACAAATATGGCGATGGAAAATGCTTTCTCGGTTGAGGCATGGGGTGGTGCTACATTTGATGTTGCGTATCGTTTTTTGAAGGAGTCTCCTTGGATTAGATTACAGCAGTTGTCTAAGGCAATGCCAAACACTCTAATTCAGATGTTATTGCGTGCTTCTAATGCTGTTGGATATGCAAACTACCCTGATAATGTGGTGCGGGAATTTATTAAAATTTCTGCTGAAAGAGGCGTTGATGTTTTCCGTATTTTTGACAGCTTAAACTGGATTGAAAATATGAAAATGCCGATTGAAGAGTCTTTGAAAACAGGTAAAATTGTTGAAGGTTCTATTTGCTATACAGGCGATATCTTAGACCCGAACGAGAAAAAATATACGTTGGATTATTATGTTCGTAAGGCAAAAGAGCTAGAAGATTTGGGTTGTCACATTTTTGCAATCAAAGATATGGCAGGGTTGCTGAAGCCTTACGCGGCAAAAGAATTATTTACTGCTCTAAAATCTGAATTAAATATTCCCTTGCATTTGCATACACATGATACAACAGGCAATGGTGTAAGCACTGTTTTAATGGCAGCAGAAGCTGGCGTAAATATTGCCGATTTGGCTATTCAATCTATGAGTTCTTTAACAAGTCAGCCTTCTATGAATGCAGTGGTAGAAGCGTTGAAAGGTACTGAAAGAGATACAGGCTTGAATACAGAGCACCTCACAGAATTAAGCCAATACTATGAAGGCGTACGTCAGATTTTTACAGGCTTTGAAAGTGAAATGAAAACGCCTAATACTGAAATTTACAAATATGAAATTCCCGGTGGGCAGTATTCTAACTTGTTGGCGCAGGTGAAGGCTATGGGTTCTGCGGATAATTTTGAAGAAATCAAGCATTTGTATAAAGATGCAAATGATCTTCTGGGTAATATCATTAAAGTTACTCCTTCTTCTAAGGTAGTAGGGGATATGGCGATTTTTATGTCCAAGAATGGTTTGACAAAAGATAACATCTTAACAGAAGGTAGAGACTTGTCTTATCCTGATTCTGTTGTGGATTATTTCGTTGGAAATATTGGTAAACCAGAAGGTGGTTTCCCAGAGGAATTGCAGGAAATTGTACTAAAAGGGCAAAAGCCTATTGCAGGTAGAGCGGGCGCTTTGTTGCCTCCTGCTGATTTTAAAGAAATTGAAAAATATTTGCTTGAAACCCATACAATGAAGCGCATTAACATTAGAAATGTGATTAGTTATGCGATGTATCCTAAGGTATATGATGATTATTGTGTGCATTGGGAGTATTATACAGACGTGTCTAAATTGACAAGTGATGTGTATTTCTTTGGTTTGGCTAAGGGCGAAGAAACTTCTATTGAAATTGGTGAAGGTAAGAACATTTTAATTAAATATATTGATACATCTGATCCTGATTCTGAAGGATTCCGTACGCTTACATTTGAAATCAATGGTGCAGTACGTGAAATAAAGATATTGGATGAGAATTTAGAGGTTAAAAGTGATAATAGATTAAAAGCAGATAAGAACAATCCATTCCATTTGGGTTCTTCCATTCCTGGTACAATTAGTAAAGTTTTTGTAAAAGAAGGAGATGCTGTTGTTAAAAATCAGCCATTGCTTACGGTTGAAGCGATGAAGATGGAGACATCTATTGTTGCAAAAGAAGATGGTGTGATTGATAAAATCTATGCCGTTGAAGGTGAAAAGGTTAGCCAAGGCGATTTGTTGGTTGCTTTTGTAAAAGAATAAGAGTTTATATTTCAATAAAAATTTGCAAAGTGATCCCGGCAGTGATCAAGATATCTTGTGAACTAAGGTGTAAGGAAAGCAAAATATAACAACAACGGCCTTATAGGAAAATTCCTGTAAGACTGTTGTTTTTGCATTGCTACATAAAAATAACATCAATCGTGCATTCAAAAAAAAA
>JBKEAS010000061.1:0-2859 GCA_047972635.1 Anaerotignum sp. | reverse complement strand
GGACGTGTTTTGGGTAAGGGCAGTGGTCGGAGCAAGAAGGAAGCAGAACAAAATGCTGCAAACAACGCTTTGGAGCATATGAACGGGTAATAACGGCATATGCTCGAGTGCGATGTATGTGTGGACTCCGATACAGACTTTGTCGGAGTTTTTGTAGAGCGATAGCGAAGCAAGAATAGACCAGAAAGAGAGTTTCCAGACGAACGGAACATTTGCTTTTGCCTGTGGTAAAAGTCTTTGATAAAAGGTATAGGGGAATTTTTGAGTTGGGGCATGGACAACTTAATTTGATGGGCATACTATCGTGGATGGACGATAGAGGGAACATGCCTAAAGGAGGATAAAAATCATGAGAAAATTAGATGGATTAGGCGGAGAAAAAGTATTTTATTATTTTGAAGAAATATGTAATATTCCGCATGGTAGCGAACATGAGAAAGCCTTGAGTGATTATATCGTTGGCTTTGCTAAAGATCGAGGATTATATTATCGCCAAGATGAGCATAATAACGTAATTATCAAAAAAAATGGTGCCAAGGGCTATGAAGCCGTAGCGCCGATTATTATTCAAGGGCATATTGATATGGTTTGTGAAAAAAACGCAGGCACTGAGTTGGATTTTTTGACACAGCCATTGGATATCTTTGTAAAGGATGATTTCATTCATGCAAACGGGACAACGCTTGGTGCGGATAACGGGATTGCAGTTGCGTATATGCTTGCTTTGCTAGACGATACTACCTTAGAGCATCCACCAATTGAAGCCATTTTTACAGTTGAGGAAGAAATTGGCATGGGTGGCGCAAGAGGGTTTGAGCCTTTTGATGTAGAAGGTAAGCGTTTTTTAAATATGGATACGGAAGAAGAAGGTGTTTTGCTTTCTGGTTGTTCTGGTGGTCGTCGTGTGAGGGTATATTTACCGGCAAATCGCTACGAGACCCCGAGAGATAGAGATGCATTTCAGATTTCTATTCGTGGCTTAAAGGGCGGACATTCTGGGGCGGATATTCATTTGCAAAGAGCAAATGCGAATTGTTTGCTTGGTAGAATTTTATATGAATTAAATGAAAAATTAGATTACTCACTTGCCAGTGCAGATGGTGGAAATATGGATAATGCCATTTGCCGTGAAGCAGAGGCGGTTATTCTCTTTTGCAGAGAAAATGAAGATATGGCAAGAGAAATTTTGGCTGATGCAGAAAAAAAATTCAAACAGGAATATAATGCTTGCGAGTCGTCTATAACTATAACAATGGAAGATTTGCAAGAAAAGGTTTTCAAAGTTTTGGCAGATGAAACAAAAAATAAACTCATTCAAACTTTGATGCTCCTACCTTATGGCGTGCAGAGCATGAGTTTGGAGATGTCGGGCTTGGTTGAAAGTTCCAGTAATATTGGTATTTTAAAAACAACAGAAGAATATATTTATTTTGAGAATGCGGTAAGAAGTTCGGTTGAGAGCAAAAAGGAATTTATTTGTGAAAAGATTGCAGCTGTTGCAAGCCTTTGTGGTGCAAGGGTTCAGGAAGTGAACGATTACCCTGGTTGGCGATTTAATCCAAATTCGCCAATGCTTGAACAATTTGCCAAAATTTACAAAGAGATGTATGGCAAAGAAGCAACGATTTCTGCCATTCATGCAGGGCTTGAGTGTGGGCTTTTTTCGGAAAAAATACCAGATTTAGATATGGTTTCAATCGGGCCTGAGATGTATGATGTGCATACACCAGATGAGAGATTATCTATTTCTTCTACCATACGTGTTTGGGAATATTTAAAAGAAGCATTAAAACAAATGAAATATTGAAAATGAAGGACAGGTGAAACAATGCGGTTGCCTTGGGATAAAAAATATTTAGTTATTTCCTTTCATGTAATTTTTACAGTTAGCACACTGGTGCTAGTAGGGATGCTGTTGTTTAAACTATCTGAGGCGAAAAATGTCATAATTGAAACGGCGAGGGGGACCCTCGCCGTTTTTGCACCTCTTTTATGGGCAATTTTTTTTACGGTACTACTTGAGCCAATTACGATTTTTTTTCAAAACCATTATGAACATAAATTATCGGCATCACAACAAAGCAAGGTGAAAAACCGAAAGGTGGGGACAGCTGCCGCATATGTTATGGTTTTGACGGTATTGCTTATTGGAGGAGCTTGTGCGGCAAAAGGAATGGGCACGGCGGATTTTGAAGGATTATCGGAACAATTGACTGCTTTTGTGCAAAAGGCAGGAGATCTTTTGGTTTTGCTAAATCTGAAATTGGCACAACTTGGGATTTTGCAAAACGTAGAGGGGATTCTATCTGCTTGGACGCAGAATGCGACCTTATGGATAGAGAGTAAGGTTGTAGGTGTCACGTCATATATTCCTCAAATTGGCAGTGGTTTGGTAGATATTGTGGTAGGCCTTACGGCTGCTTTTTATTTTTTGATGGAAAAGGAAAAAATGTTGGATTTTTGCGAGGATGCTTCTTTGGTTTTTTTGGGTGAGAAAACAACCAGACGCATCCGCAGGATTTCTAGGGAAGTCGACAATGTGGTAATGGGCTATCTGGGTGGGCAATTGACAGATGCAGCGATTATGGGTGTATTGTTTTCTATTGCATTTGAGATTGTCGGGTTGCCTTATGGCGTTATGCTTGGGTTGATTTCAGGGTTTTCCAATCTAATCCCTTATTTTGGTGCAATTATGGCATTCGTTTTGGCGGTATTGGCAGGGTTACTTAGCGGAGAGCCTGTTCGCGCTCTATATGCATCTATTTTTATTTTAATGTTACAGCAATTGGATACGGTTTTTATTGTACCGAGGGTAGTTGGGAAAAAAGTAGAAATGCATCCTGTTTTAGTTTTGCTTTC
>JBKEAS010000056.1:0-6439 GCA_047972635.1 Anaerotignum sp. | reverse complement strand
TATATACTCCTCTTTTTCAATGTCTTTTACTTCTTATTATCTTAGAATTTTAGTCAATTCATTTGAATTTGTCAAGTGTTTTTTTAAATTAACTAAAAAAGATAAATAAAACCTATCAACAAACTTACTTTGAGTCCATCTTTTTCATCTTTCAACTTAATTCTACTATGAACGATACAAAAATAAGTTTCTAAATTCTTTTATTCTCTCAAAAAAAGAAGTCCTCTATGAAAACAAAGACTTCTTTTATAATTCAATATAAAATTTAACAAAAATCTATCCAAACTTTATTCCTTCTGATATCTTGAAATATTCAAAAGCAACCCAACCATAATCATTAAAAACAATAGTGAAGTACCGCCATAGCTAATAAATGGTAACGGCTGACCTGTATTTGGAATTGTGTTTGTAACAACGCCAATATTAATGATTGCTTGAAATGCAATCACAGCCGTAACACCTGTAGCCATCAATGTGCCATACGTATCCTTTGCATTCATGGCAATTTTTATCCCTCTCCAAATTAAAACTGCAAAAAGAATAATAATCAATGCAGCCCCAACAAGCCCCAATTCCTCACAAATGATAGCAAAGATAATATCATTGTGCGATTCCGGAACAAATGTTTTTTGCCGACTTTGCCCAAGTCCTAGTCCAAAAATGCCACCAGAGGCAACTGCATAAAGACCTTGTATCGTCTGAAATCCTTTATCTGTCGGGTCTGACCAAGGGTCAAGCCAAACTTTAATTCGACTTAAACGGTAAGGGAACAATACAATAGCAAGTACCGCCGCAGGAATAAGTGCTGCCGCGCCTGCAATAAAATACCAAATCTTAGGGCTGCCAATAAACAACATAGTCAAACCCATTAATAGTATCAATAATGCCGATGAAAAGTTAGACACAGCAATCAAACCAACTGGCAATGCCAAAACCATCAAAGCCTTAAAAAAACCTCTAATATCTGCCAATTCTTTCCTATGCACCACAATGTAATGAGAAAAATATAAAACCAACGCCAATTTTGTAAACTCTGAAGGCTGAAATTGCATCATGCCGATACCAAGCCAACGCTTCTGTCCGCCCGCTTCAATACCAATAAAGGGCAATAACATCAAAAAGAAATTTGAAAGCCAATATGCAAATGTAGCAAACCTCCGCCAAAAGCTATACGGCACATTCATACAAAAAATCATTGCCACAGTACCTAAAATCACCCAAACACTTTGACGTTTTAGGAAATAAAACATATCATAGTTATATTTTGTACTGGTCATCGTTGTATAATAACTAGCACTAAAAATCATAACTACGCCAAACAACATCAACGTCAGCACCACAAATAGAACTGTAAAGTCGAAGGAATCGGGCTTAATTCTTTTTCTCTTTGCACTTGTCGCCACCCTCTGGCTACCACTTCTTCCCATTTCTTCACTCCACTCCATTTCAAATTCAAAATAAACGATAGAGCCAAATGCTCATTACTTGCAGTCAATCTATGATCTAAAACTTTTCACTTGTTCTTTAAAATGATCCCCACGTTGCTCGTAATTATCAAACATACCCCAACTTGCACAAGCAGGAGAAAGTAACACGCACTCCCCATTCGACGCTTTATTTCTGCATAGGCTAACAGCATCTTTAAAATTATCACATATGGAAATATCTTCAAATCCAAACTTTTCTGCAGACTCTTTAATTCGGTTCGCCGTAATTCCAATCAAAACCAGATGTTTTACCCTTCCTTTAAAAAGTTTCGTCCACTCATCAAAAGAACCACCTTTATCGTAGCCCCCACCAATCAACACAATCGGTTTTTTCATTGCAAGCACTGCTTGAATTGAGGCATCCGTGTTTGTTCCTTTTGAGTCATTATAATAGTCTACGCCATCAATCGTGTCAACATACTCAATTCTATGCTCTACACCCGAAAATTTTCTTAAAACATCTCTTATGGTATCTAACGGTACATCAGCTACGATTGCCATTGCCACAGCTGCCATTACATTTTCATAATTATGCACACCCAAAATTTGCAACTCGTTGATTGAGATCAAATCTTCTTCAAGCTCCTTCCAACGAATACAAATCATATCTTGATCCAAATAAATACCTTGATTTAAAGGCTGTTTGCTGCTAAAGAAAAATACCTGTGCTTTTGTTTTATCCGCCATATTTCGGCAAACTTCATCGGCATAGTTTAAAACACAAAAATCTCCTTCAGACTGATTTTCAAAAATCCGCTCTTTCATAGCAATATAGTTTTCCATCGTTTTATGACGGTTTAAATGATCGGGCGAAATATTTAAAACGGCACTTATGTGTGGGCGAAATGTTTTTGCCTTTTCCATTTGAAAGCTACTAATTTCCGCCACAACCCAGTCGTCCTCTACCAATCGTTGCACTTCGCCACTATAAGAAACACCAATATTCCCCACCACCGCAGCATTTGGAAATACTGTCTGCATGATTTGAGCAACAAGCGTGGTAGTAGTGGTCTTTCCATTTGTCCCTGTGATTGCAGTTATTGGGCAAGGTGTAAAACGATAAGCAAGCTCAACTTCACTAATTACATCTATTCCGTCTTTCTCCGCTTGTAAAATAAAAGGAAGATCACATGGAATACCCGGGCTTAATACAATCAAATCTTGACTGGAAACAATTTCGTCTGGATTTGCACCTAAAAACAAGGTAATTCCTTCGTTTTCTAAAAGTTCGGCATCTGTAATTTCATCCCGTTTTTTCATATCTTGTAGCACTACCTTCGCTCCAACTTTATTCAAAAGCCTCGCTGCAGATACTCCGCTTTTTGCCATTCCGCAAACCAAAACCCTTTTGCCACTATAGTTCAACTTAAATTCCTTCTTTCTATGCGTCTTTATTGATACCAAAATCAAAAGTTCTTATCAAGCCAAAAGTAAACCTGTACCAAAACAAGCCCTAATCCTCCACATCGCTAAAAACTTTTAAAATATACTTTTACATCCCAAAAATCCAATTAGGCAAAGCATAGCCGTCGCCACATAAAAAAGTGTAACTACTTTCGTTTCTCTCCAACCACATTCTTCTAGGTGGTGATGATATGGTGCCATTTTAAAAATTCTCTTTCCTGTTCCATATTTTCGCTTTGTTAATTTAAAATAACCAACTTGAAGCATGGTACTAAGAGACTCCAACAAATAGATAAAACCAACAATCAAAATAAATATGGGCATTTTTAAAACAAACGCCGTTGCCGCAACAAAACCGCCTAAGGCAAGTGAACCTGTATCGCCCATAAAAACCTTTGCCGGATAAGAGTTGAAAATCAAAAATGCCAATAAAGCCCCGACAATCGCACCACAAATTGGGGAAACCATACTATCGGAAGCCCAAGCAATGATGGCAAAAAACATTGCAACAATTAATGTCACCCCACCGGCTAATCCATCCAATCCGTCGGTTAAATTCACACCATTGACTGTTCCTAAAATAGTAACAAACAAAAACGGAACAAATAAAATCCCCAAATCAATCATTTCGCCTTTTCCAAACGGAATAAAGACCGAAGTCCCAATACCACTTTGAAACATATACCAACAAAATAATCCTGTCACAATAAGTTGCAGTAAAATTTTTTGGATTGCTCTAAGCCCCAAAGAACGCTTTTTCACAACTTTAATGTAATCATCTATAAACCCGATTACGCCATAACAAATCGTAACCAAGAATATTGCTATTCCATCTTGATTTCCTTTCATAAAAAAAGCCGCCGCAACTGAAAATGCAATCAAAACTGCAATCCCACCCATTGTCGGTGTTCCTTGTTTAAGCAAATGGCTTTCTGGTCCATCGTCTCTTACATTTTGTCCAAATTTCAGTCTATGCAACATAGGAATGATAACAGGGCAGAGGATAACCCCCACCACAAAAGATATAATAATTGCATATACTGCCTGTTCCAATGATCTCACTTTAGTTCACTCCCTGTATTTTTTCTACGGTTTTTTCCAATGCCATACTTCTAGATGCCTTTACTAAAATGGCATCTCCTTTTTTGAGCATACCCAATCCTTGCTTCCAAAATTCCTCTTGGCTATCGTAACAAAAAACTTCCGCCATTCCTTTTTTCTTTGCACCTTGTGCCATTTTGTCGCTCAATTTGCCAATACAAAACAACAAATCAATGCATTTCTCTGCTGCATATGCCCCTACTTCTTCGTGCATATCAGGTGCAAAATCGCCCAATTCTCCCATAAACCCTAAAATAGCAACCTTACGTCCTGGTGCATTTACAAGAATATCCAAAGATGCTTTCACAGAAACTGGATTTGCGTTATAAACATCATTTAAAATTGTCATTTGGTTTTCTAACTTCATGACATTCATTCTATTTTTTGTAGGCACAAAAGTTTCGATACCCACCTTCATTTCTTCCAGGCTAAGCCCCATTTCAATGCCTACAGAAACTGCTGAAAGTGCATTCAAAACCATATGTTCCCCTGGTATAGGGACAATAGCTTCAAAAGAGCCTATGGGTGTGTGCACACTACATTTGGTTTTTTCCATGCCCAAGTTTTCTAATTTTTCGGCATAAATACCTTTGCGATTTGCAACACCAAACCAACGCAATTTTTGTGGCAATGTTCCATCTAATGTGATCAACATATCGTTATCCGCATTCAATATTGCAACGCCATCTTCAGGCATAAAATCAAACATTTCGCACTTTGCTTGCATAATGCCTTCTCTGCTACCCAAATATTCAATATGTGCAACCCCCACATTGGAAATAAGTCCCACTTGTGGACGAACAACTTCAGCCAAAGCATGGATTTCACCAAAATGATTCATTCCCATTTCAATGACCGCCACCTCATGATGATCTTCCAAACGAAATAAAGTTAAAGGTACGCCAAGTTCATTATTATAATTTCCTTGTGTCCAAAGAACGTCGTATTTTTGTCCCAAAACTGAGGCAATCATATCTTTTGTGGTTGTTTTTCCAACGCTACCGGTAATACCAATAAAGGGAATATCAAATTTATTTCTGTAATGTACCGCTAGCTTTAATAACGCTTGCTTCACATCAGGAACCAAAAGCAAAATACTACCTGCGCTTGGCACACTCACCTTTGAAACAAGACAGGCAACTACACCCTTTTCAATACAGCTTGAAACAAATGTATGTCCATCAAGTCGTTCTCCCTCTATGGCCAAAAACAAGCTATTTTCTGTAACTTCTCTGGAGTCTTGTGTAATATGTGAAACGGTTTTATCTAAAATCAAATCCAACCCTTCAACGGAAACCACCTTTGCCTTTGTAGCCTGTATGATTTCTCGAATTGTCATGTTTTTCATAAAATATCCTCACCAAATGCCTTTCGTATTTCTTCCATATCATCAAAATGGATGGTTCCATCTTTAAAAACCTGATAATTTTCGTGACCTTTCCCCGCAATAATGATGACATCTCCTGCTTTTGCTAATTTCGCACCTTGTAAAATGGCCTCTCGTCTATCTGAAATTTTTTCATAAACACAGCCTGTTTTTTTAACCCCTGCCTCTACTTCGTTTAATATCGCAAGTGGATCCTCTGTTCTTGGATTATCAGACGTAATGATACAATAGTCAGAAGCATTTCCTGCAATCTCACCCATAATCGGACGCTTGGTTTTATCTCTATCACCGCCACAACCAAAAATGGTGATAATTCTGCCCTTTACGAACTCACGCGTCGTTTTCAAAATATTGTCTAACCCATCAGGAGTATGTGCATAGTCAACCACAGCTTGATATCCTTTTTTGCTACGCACCGTTTGAAAACGTCCTGCAACGCCTTCATTTTCTTCCAAACCGGATATGATATCTTCCATAGAAATTCCAAGATGCAAACAAGCACCAATGGCACCTAATGCATTATAAACACTAAATCTCCCAGGTGTACGTAATTGCAGATCATATTGTTTGTTTTCCCAAGTCAAGGAAAACGCTGTTCCTTGATCCGAAATCACAATATCTTGTGCCTTCAAATCTGCATCTTTCTCAATGCCATATGTCAACACTTGGCCTTTTGCCTTCTCTTTCATAAAACTGCCCGCCGCATCATCTAAATTGATGACACTCTTTTTTGCCCTCTCAAACAACTTGGCTTTTGCTTCTTTATACTGATCCATCGTTTTATGGTAATCCAGATGATCTTGCGTTAAGTTTGTAAATATTGCAATTTCAAATCCAATCCCCAAAACCCTGTGTAGATCCAAAGAATGAGAGGAGACTTCCATTACAACGTGACTAACACATTCTTCAAACATAGTATTTAATAATTCTTGCAGTTCCTTTGACTCAGGTGTCGTCCTCTCGGTAGGAAGCACCTTGTCTCCAATGCGGTTTTCAATTGTGCCAATAACCCCAACCTTTTTTCCCATACGGTCCAAAACCGATTTCATTAAATATGTGG
>JBKEAS010000028.1:0-6105 GCA_047972635.1 Anaerotignum sp. | reverse complement strand
AATATTTTTTGTTTAAATCACGATAAAGGCTATTTAAGGTTTCCCATGTGAGAGGTTCGCCGTTTTCCACCATTTCGTGGGTGATTTTTTCAAATTCAGCAAACATGGTTTGACGGAATAGCGTGCCACGAAATTGTTCTAAGAAATAATTTATGAGATATTTACGCATTCGTTTATCTTCTGTGGCATTTAACAGATGCTCCATCAGTAACGCTTCATTACAAGTAGAGGCAACCTCGGCAACAAAAATTTTATGCCCGCTCTAGAGGTAAGGCTGTTTTTGCCAAGTAAAGTAACTATGCAGAGCATGGCCCATTTCATGAGCAAGGGTAAACATACTATTGATTGTGTCATTATGATTTAGCAAAACATAAGGATGCACGCCATAACTACCCCATGAATAAGCACCGCCACGTTTGCCTTTGTTTTCATAAACATCAATCCAACCATCATTTAGTCCCGCTTGCAATGCTTTGGAATAAGTGTCGCCCAAAACAAGAAGGGATTTGCTTACGGTTTCTTTGGCTTCTTCGTAAGGGATTTTCACATCTGCTTCAGCCACCAAAGGCACATAAAGGTCATATAAGTGAAGTTCGTCAACGCCAAGCTCTTTTTTTCGGATATCGATGTACCTATGAAGCAAAGGCAAGTTTTGGTGAACGGTCTCTATGAGTGTATCATATACTGATAAAGGGATATTATCATCGGCAAGTGCCATTTCCCTTGCGGAAGCATAGTTTCTTGTTTTTGCAAAAAATACATCACTTTTTACAGAAGCACTATAGGTTGCAGCGAGTGTGTTTTTCTTGCTCAGATAAACGCTGTATAAGGCTTTGAATGCTTCTTCACGTACACTTCGTTTTTGGCTTTCCAAAAAAGTAACATATCGACCTTTTGTTAATTCTGTTTGGTTTCCTTCTTCATCTGTGATTGTAGGAAATTGAATGTCGGCATCGTTTAGCATGGTGAAAATGTTCTGGGCTGCACCTCCAAGTTCTGAAGTATTTGCCAAGAGCTGTTCTTCTGCTTGGGAGAGGGTGTGTTCTTTTTGTCTTAGCAAGGAGTGGAAATAGTGGTCATATTGTTTAAAGTCATTGGTAAGCTCTACTCTAAAGCTTGCAAGCTTTTCTTCTGGAATGGCAATGATTTCCGGAGAGATAAAAGAAATGGTCGCAGAGTATTGGATGACAAGTGTTTCCGCACGGGATGCCATTGCTTGATAAAACGCATCGGTGCTATCTTCATGCATGCGCATATTTGCGTAGGTGTATAGCTGGTCTAGCGTAAGGGCTAGGGTGCTATTCTTGTTTAAACACGCCAAAAGGGTATCGGCGGAAGTTGCCAATTTTCCTGAGAAACTTTGCATCTCGGGAAGTCTTTGTTGCAAAGATAAAAAGGTTTCTTCCCACTTTGCATCGCTGCTATAGTAATCTTCAATACGCCATTTATAGGCAGGATTTGCATTTTTTCTTTCGGGTATAGACTGCTTCATGGTATCATCCTTTCTGAAAGGGGACATTCAAATATCAATGTATTTTTTTGATTGTTATTTCTGACATAGTATATCACTTTTTCGGCAGTATATGAAGAGAAAGCAAATATTTTCTTGCTCATGATAAAAAATCATAGTATGATATCAACAGAGGTGAGATGGATGAAAAAAAATTTAAAGGTGCTGATTGTTGCCTCGGAGGCTGCACCATTTATAAAAAGTGGCGGACTGGGAGATGTGGTCGGTTCGTTGCCTAAGGCACTGCGTGAGCAAGGTGTTGATGTTAGGGTTGTCATTCCGAGGCATATGGCTGTGAAGGATAGCGAAATGGTCGGAGTGGAGTATCTTGGTGAGTTTGATGTGCATTTGTTTTGGCGTACGCAACGGGCAAAGGTTTTGGTTAAACCGCAAGGCGTAGTGCCTATTTATTTTATAGAAAATGATTTTTATTTTGGACGTGGAAACCTTTATGGTTACGGAGATGACAACGAGCGTTTTTCTTTTTTTGGAAAAGCGGTGCTGGATATGATGGCGATGCTAGACTTTTATCCGGATGTGCTACACTGTAACGATTGGCAGACAGGTCCTATTTGTATGTATTTAAAGGAAATTTACAGCAAGATGGTTTATTATTCAAAGATAAAAACCCTCTTTACAATTCATAATTTACAATACCAAGGAAATTTTGATAAAAACACAATGGAAATTTTAGGTGTGCCTTATTATTGTTATGAAAATGGAACAGTAGAGTTTTATAACAATGTGAGTTTTATGAAAATGGGCTTGGTTTATGCAGATAAGATCTCTACGGTAAGTCAAACGTATGCAAAAGAAATTCAAACATGGGAATATGGCTATGGAATGGATGGGTTGCTACGAAACCGCAAGGAGGCACTTAGCGGAATTATTAACGGGATTGATTATTTGGCAAATGACCCTGAAAGAGATCACCGTATTGCTTGCCCATACAATGCCAAACAAATTGAGGGAAAATGGGACAACAAACGAGCGTTACAAGAGCGGTTGGGGCTTGAGGGGCGAGATGTGCCTATTGTTTCTATGATAACCCGTTTGGCGGATCAAAAAGGGCTTGATATTTTATCTTATGCGTTTGACGATATGATGCAAAGAGATGTTCAATTTGTGTTATTGGGCACAGGGGAAGCGAGGTTTGAATATTTCTTTAGGGAAATGGCTAGTCGCTATCCTGGAAGGGTTAGTAGTAATATTTTCTTTGACGAAACTTTGGCACAGCAAATCTATGCGGGTTCAGATTTGTTTTTGATGCCATCAAAGTTCGAGCCGTGCGGTTTGGGGCAAATGTTTAGTTTGCGTTATGGCACAATTCCAATTGCACGCAAGACGGGCGGACTGGCAGACACCATCACGCATTATAATCGTCAAAGTAAAAAAGGAAACGGGTTTTTATTTGAACACTACGATAGTGGAAGTATTCTTTGGGCGTTGGATGAGGCGTTGGAAGTGTATTATATGGGAAAAGACGAATGGAGCTGCATTGTGAAAAATGCCATGAATAGCAATTATTCCTGGGCCAATTCTGCAACGGAGTACATCAAGCTTTATCGGTCTTTAGAAGAAGAAACAACGAAATAATGCAAAAGCCTATTATGGACAAAAACAAAGGACTACATCGTGCTGTGTTTTTGTTTTAATAGGCTTTTTGTTCGTGTTTTTTTTGTTCTATTATAACGAAAAAAGCGACTGTTTTTTTAGTGGGAAATTGCAAAACAAGTTGAAGTATAGTATGATGAAATTTACTAAGGCAAGGATGCTCAATATGGAAGGAGCAGTTTATGGATAAGAAGAAAAAAAATAGAGACAAAAGAATGGTTTCGTTATTGATTGGGTTGACTTTGGTTGGCGGCGTGGCGGGATATATTTTTATGGATACGTTTTATGGCGAAGGGAAATTGCGAGGATATTTTTCGCAAATTTCACAAGTTGATACCTCAAAGAGTGAAGAAAATCCGATTGTGTCACAGGGCAAGATGGATATTGATGAGAGCAGTTATTCTTCGTTTGCTATTTTTGGAAAAAACTTTTTGCTCAGCACAAAAGATGGTGTGAAATATTTTGCTGAAATGGGAGATCATACTTGGAATGATACGTTTAGTATGAATACACCGCAGTTGGTTAATGAGGGGGACTATGCGGCTGTGGGCGATATGAGTGGCAAGACCATACGTGTGTATAATGTAGAGGGTTTGCTATATAGCGTGCAAGCCGAAGGCGAGCTGATGCAATTTGCACTAAATGCCAATGGTTACCTATCGGTTATTTCTAAGAAAAGCGATGCATATCATATTCAAATATATAATGCCACAGGAACACTGCTAAAAGGACGTGTTGAGGAGAGTGCAGGTACATTTCCTCTTTGCTCTGATGTTTCTGATGATAACCAATCATTTGCTGTAAGTTATATGGACACTTCGGATATTGAACCACTAGGCAAGGTTTTGTTTTTTTACATCAACCTTGAGGATAGTGAAAACTATACAGATAGTATGTTTGCGGCGGTGGAAAAGACGGAGGAAGTTATCCCTGTAATTGGATTTATGGAGGGCGGATATCTTGCGGCAATTTCGGATAAATTTGTATACGGGATATCTAGCCAAGGACACGAGACGTGGAGCTATACATTGCAAAACAAGTTGCAACAAGTTTCTTTGACGAACAAAGAGGATGTTATTCTTACCTTAGGAGATAGACTTTTGGATCAAGAGGGTTACCCAGTGGGTACTGTTTTGTGGATTAACCATAGTGGTAAGGAAAGTGCGCAGTATGAAGCGGGTAATGAAATAGACTATTTGAAATCTTCTAAGTACGGCGTGGTAATTGGTACGGGCAAGGACTATTTTGGTCTAAAACCAAACGGAAAGCTTGACTGGAGCTACCGAGCGACGTCTGAGATAAGAGATATTTTACCAATGGAAAGTTTGGAACAGGTGATGCTTGTTTCTCAAAAAGAGGCAACAATAACAGAAATGAGTGGAGTACAAACAGAAATCTCGAACAATACGGAAGAAGTTCAAACGGAACCGGAAGTCGTAGGTGGAACGGAAGGTTTAGATCAAACGCAAGTGGTTTCCGAAACGGAGCTAGCGGTGGAAAATGAAAATGCCGAACAAAATGAAGCAGAAACAACTGTGATAGAAGAACCATGATGACGTTTAAAAGAAGGTGAATTTATGGGACAAATACCATTGGTTTTAGATGGATTGGTGCTGATTGCGCTTTTTGCGTGTGCCATACAAGGATATAGAAAAGGGTTTGTTATAGAAGCATTAAGCTTTTTGCCTATGCTGGGGGCATTTGTTGCTGTAAAATTATTTACCCCAGTGGTAGGCAGGTTGCTACGTATGACGCCTATATTTGGTTCTCTATCAAGCTCGATTAGCAATTCCATGCAATTGGATGAGACAATTAGCAGTGCAGCCATGCAAACCCAAACGGAATTTATTCAAAGTATGGCATTACCTGATTTTTTGAAAAACTCTTTATTGGAAAATAACAATCCTGTCATTTACGATTTAATTGGTGCGGAGGGGTTGGGAGAATACATTGCCGGGTTTTTGGCAAATGTATGTGTCAACATTTTAAGCTTGATTTTGGTTTTTGTGGTTGCCTTTATTGCAATAAAGTTTTTGCTGAATGCATTAAATTTTGTAAGCAAGTTGCCGATTTTAAATTTTTTTAATCGCTTTAGCGGAATGGTGGTTGGTGCTACCAAGGGATTGTTTTGGTTTTGGATGATTGCCATGGGTTTAGCGTTTATACAATGTAGCACAAAGTTAGATGGTGTCTTTTTTGTGTTAGAGCAATCAGTAGTTACATTATTTCTTTATGAAAACAATATTTTGCTGTACTTGATTTTGACAATTTTCACATGAAAATCCCAGTGTTTCTAAGGGGGTAGAGTATTTTGGCAAAAAAAAACGAAAAAGTTGTTGACAAATACATTTATAAATGATAGTATGTTTAGGCGGTCGCAAGAAGGCCGGAAACTTGGAATAACCAAGGATGCACCTTGAAAACTGAATACAAGAAAAAATAGAGTCAATCGAGAAATAAAAAATTTCTTTAGAAATAGTAGTAAAAGTATCAAAATGTTAGCAGACGATGCTAACAAAAAAACCGTAGTATCGCTACTACGAAACATTCCAAAGAACAAGCTGTTGTTAAGGTAGTTTTAAATTACTTTAGCAATACGAACTGGTCAAGCAAGAAAGAGCACAAGGAGAATGCCTTGGCACTAGGAGCCGATGAAAGACGTGATAAGCTGCGATAAGCTTCGGGGAGGCGCAAATAGCCATTGATCCGGAGATTTCTGAATGGGGAAACCTACTTGAGCAAACCTCAAGTATCCGTAAGTGAATACATAGCTTACGGAAGGGAACGCTGTGAACTGAAACATCTAAGTAGCAGCAGGAGGAGAAAGAAAACTCGATTACCTTAGTAGCGGCGAGCGAACGGGTAACAGGCCAAACCGAAGGACCTAGTTCTTCGGGGTTGCGGACTGTATAAGGCATTGATGAGAGATAGTCGAAGTGTTTTGGGAAAGCACACCAAAGAGGGTGAAAGTCCTGTAGACG
>JBKEAS010000021.1:0-5499 GCA_047972635.1 Anaerotignum sp. | reverse complement strand
ATCACCAAATTGTTTTCAGAGTCGACATAGTTAAAGAACTACTTCTACCACTCTATTGACCGTTTCACAAGTGTGTACCCTAGTACACTTGGTTATGAAGTAACCAACTGGCAATTAAGTTGCCAACTTATAAAAGTTGCGCTTTTAACGCAATCAATAATGTAAAGCTCACGCTCTACAATCGGCAGTTGACCCGGCTGTCCGTATGGCCTCAAGTTTCAAAACGAAACTGGTCAAAAGTGTTCTCGCTATATGCGATTGAAAACAAGGTTATTCTAAAATAAATGAATTATTTTGTCAACCTTTTTTCAAAAAAAAAAAATCTTTTTTCAAAAAACAGGATCACCTACTAGTCATATTGGCATTTTTATGCTACAATTAACAAAAAATAAACCAAGAAATTCAACCCAAAAAGGGATTTCTTTGTGCAATGAAAAGCACATAAATACCTAGAGGCAATGTATAAATATATCAATTAAAAAACTCTATGAAAAATCACAAAATCACTTTTTCTGTCTCAACCGCAATCTCTGCCACCCTACAAAATCTTGAATAAAAATACAATACAAAGCTTGTCATATTAACACCAAAAAAGCAATTTTTATCAATCATTTATATTCAGGAGGCTATATTATGGACAAAATGATGAAATGTGTTATAAAAGAAAAACCCGAAGTTGGTGCATTGTTACTTACCAAAAGACCTATTCCACAATATGGTGCCAATGATATTCTTGTTAAAGTAAAGGCTGCCGCACTTTGTGGAACTGACGTGCATATTATGGAATGGAACGAATGGTCACAAAAGCGTATCACCCCACCTAGCATCATCGGTCACGAATTTGCAGGCGAAGTTGTAGCCATTGGTGATTATGTGGCAACGATTAAAGTTGGAGATTTAATTTCCGCAGAAACACATATTGTTTGCAACTCCTGTACACTTTGCCACAACGGTTATGAACACGTATGTGCTAACACAAAAACAATTGGGGTATCAAGAGATGGATGCTTTGCTGAATACATCGCAATTCCTGCTGAAAATGCAATCGTGTATGACCCCTCTACTCCAGAACAAATTGTTGCTATCATGGAACCTTTTGGTGTAGCTGTTCATGCTGCTTTAGAATTTCCTATTGCAGGCAAAACTGTGTTGGTAAATGGTTGTGGACCCATCGGAGTTATGGCAATTGCAGTTGCTAAAAAATGCGGTGCTGCAAAAGTCTTTGCTGTAGAAACAAACAAACAGCGTGCTGCTTTGGCATTAAAGATGGGTGCTGACGAAGTATTAAATCCCATGGAGGTAGATGTCGTTCGTGCCATCAAAGATAAAACTGAGTATGGTGCTGAAGTTGTCCTTGAATTTACAGGAAATGCAAAAGCAATTAAAACCGCCATTGCATGTATGGCTCCCGAAGGAAAAATGGCAGCAGCAGGCTTACCTGACGGAACTGTTGACTTTGATTTCTCCGAATTTGTATACAGCGGTAAAGTAATCAAGGGTATCGCTGGCAGACTTATGTATAAAACTTGGGAAGATGCAAAAGGGCTTATTGCAAGCGGTTTAGACCTCTGGCCTATCATTACACATACACTCCCATTAGAAGAATACCAAGAAGGTTTGCATCTAATGAAAAGTGGCGACTGTTGCAAAGTAATCTTACTCCCTTAAAAAATTATCTTGGCGTACAAATATATAAATTACCTCCCACCTGTCTGACGGGTGGTTTTTTTATTACAGTAAACTTTATTTTTGGATTTTAATATATCCATGACACCATAACAAATGCTCCTGTCCGCTAAAATCCAGCATAAATCAATTTTTTTCAACAAAAACAAATAGTCAAATTTGCGAATGCTTCGCAATTTATTGACTTTATTTTTTGATTGTGCTACTATAATTATTAAAAATTTCTAGACTATGGTGATGTAATGACTAATTATAAAACAATGCAACGAAAAATTTTATCTGAATTTTTAAAATCAAATCCAGATGTTCCATTTTCTGCAAAAGAGCTTAGAGAGCATTTGCCAAATTGCAATATCAGCCTAAGTGCCATTTATCGTAATTTAGCTTTTTTAGAAGCCGACGGAGTAATAAGTCGCTTTACAAAAGAAGGAAGCCGAGAAAGTCACTTTCAATACGTAAATACAGAAACGTGTCGTAACAGCATTCATTTGATCTGCACAATCTGCAACCAAACATTCCATATGGAACCAAATGAAATGAAACGCACAGTTAAAATGCTTCAAAAGAGGCATGATTTTCTTCTCAATAATACAAAAACAATATTTTATGGAACTTGTAAACATTGTACATAGTTTCAAAAAACAAACCAATTTTTCAAGAGAGGTATTATATTATTATGAAAAAACTCATTTCTTACTTATTAGTATCTACAATGGCAATAGGTTCACTAACTGCTTGCTCAAATTCTAATCAACAAACTACTACACAAACAACCGACGAAGATAAATTAAACATTGTTTGCACCATATTCCCCGAATATGATTGGGTAAAGGAAATCCTTGGCGAGCACATAGAAAATGCTGAAATCACTTTGCTTATGAATAATGGCACAGACTTGCATAGCTACCAACCCACCACAGATGACATGATAAACATTTCAAGCTGTGATATGCTCGTTTATGTCGACGGTGAATCTGATCATTGGGTCGAAGATGCTATAAAAGAAGCCAATAACAAAGATATGGTGGTTGTATCTCTTATGGATGTACTTGGTGACGATATAAAACAAGAAGAGCTTATTGAAGGTATGGAAAAAGACGAACACGAAAACGATTTGTTTGAGGATGAACTTGATGAAGATCAACATGAAGAAGCCCCCGCTTTTGACGAACACGTTTGGCTTTCTTTACAAAATGCAGAAAAAATTTGCGATTATATCGCAACACAGCTTGGAGAAATTGATCCCACCAATGCCGCCGATTATACTGCAAATGCAAATGCATATCATGCTAAATTGGAAGCTTTAAATGAAAGCTACGAAAATGCTATTGCCCAGGCAAAAACAAAAACTATTTTGTTTGGCGATAGGTTCCCTTTCCGTTATCTGGTTGATGATTATGATCTTTCCTACTACGCTGCTTTTGAAGGTTGCTCTGCTGAAACAGAAGCGAGCTTTGAAACCATTGTCTTTCTTGCGAATAAAGTAGATGAATTAGGACTTCATACGGTACTAACAATCGACAATGCCAACCATAACATCGCGAAAACCATTGTTGAAAATACAAAAGAAAAAAACCAAGAAATACTTTCATTAAACTCTATGCAAAACATTACATCCAATGACATTGAAAATAACGTAACCTACCTTTCCATTATGGAAGATAACCTAGAGACATTACAGGCTACATTAAATTAAGGAGAATTTAAATGGCACAACTAACTTGTCAGGACCTTACCCTTGGATACGACGGAAAAACGGTCATAAAAGACTTGAATTTTTCTGTAAATACCGGAGATTACCTTTATATCATAGGGGCAAATGGCTCTGGCAAAAGTACCCTTATGAAAACGATCCTTAACCTACACGCTCCTTTTAAAGGAATAATTACAGTAGGCGACGGGTTGAAGCCATCTGAAATTGGCTATTTGCCACAACAGACCATTGTGCAAAAAGATTTTCCAGCATCTGTTTGGGAAATTGTCTTATCCGGTTGCCTCAACCGCTGTGGATTACGCCCATTTTATAACGCCAAGGAAAAAGAATTGGCGAAACAAAACATCGAAAAAATGGGTATCACCCACTTAGCGAAAAGATGCTTCAGAGAACTCTCCGGCGGTCAGCAACAGCGTGTTCTATTGGCAAGAGCATTATGTGCAACTGAAAAAATGCTTTTATTAGACGAACCTGTCTCCGGACTTGATCCGCAAGTTACCAAAGAAATGTATGAACTAATCCAAGACCTTAACGAAAGTGGTATTACTGTTATCATGATTTCACATGATATCAATGCAGCATTGCACCATGCCAGCCATATTTTACATGTTGAAGAACCTATTTTTTTCGGAAGTCGTGAAGAATATATCGCAACGAGACAAAATAAAGACATTTCGCCCCAAAACGGAGGTGAAAAAATATGAATGCTCTTGTAGAAAAGCTAATATTATATTTCGAGTACCCATTTGTAAGATACGCTTTAATCGTGGGTGTTTTGATCGCTTTATGTTCTTCTTTGCTTGGCGTAACGCTGGTTTTAAAGCGATTTTCTTTCATTGGTGACGGTCTTTCTCATGTTGCTTTTGGCGGACTCGCTATCGCCTCCGTACTAAATTTAACAAACCAAATATTTCTTGTACTCCCAATCACCATGCTCTGTGCTATATTATTACTCCGTACAGGACAAAACACAAAAATTAACGGAGATGCCGCAGTGGCAATGATCTCCGTTGGTGCCTTGGCAACTGGCTATTTATTGATGAACCTATTTTCCACTTCAAGTAATTTATCTGGTGATGTTTGTAGCACCTTGTTTGGCTCAACTTCAATTTTAACATTAAGTAAAACGCAAGTTTGGCTTTCTGTAATTTTATCTATTTTCGTCATTCTTGTATTTGTTTTTTTCTATCATAAAATATTTGCTGTAACCTTTGATGAAAACTTTGCCAACGCTACTGGTATCAATACAAAAGCATATAATTTACTCATCGCAATTGTGATTGCCATTATCATCGTGTTGTCAATGAATTTGGTAGGAACATTATTGATTTCTGCTTTGGTTATCTTTCCAGCACTATCAGCAATGCGGATATTTAAAAATTTTAAAGCAGTTGTTATATTCTCCGCCTTATTATCTGTAACTTGTGCAGCGCTTGGAATTGTTGTTTCTATTCTTGCCGGAACACCTGTAGGCTCAACAATCGTTGTTGTAAATATAGTTTCCTTTGCTATTTGTACCATTATTGAAAAAATTTCAGGAGGGATATAATACATGAAAAGAAAAACTTGGCTCACATTTCTTTATGTCATGACTACAACGATTTTAATCGGTTGTTCGAACCCCAGTGAACCCGCACTAGCCCTTGCTGAAGAAACAAGTACAGATGTTGACACAACACAAGTGATTCCACAAAGCACCTCTGACGAAACGGTTGATATTGATCTAACAACACTAAGTAGTACGATGATTTTTTCCCAAATATATGACATTAATATGGCTCCCGAAGGCTATATTGGGAAGACAATAAAAATGAATGGATTTTTCAAATCATACCCTAGCCCCGAAACAGATGCAGTCCATTTTGCTGTGATCATTCCAGATGCCTTGGCATGTTGTGAGCAGGGATTTGAATTTGTTTTAAATGGAGATTACACTTATCCCGAAGATTATCCAACGGATGATACAGACATTCAAATTACAGGTGTTTTAGATACTTATGAAGAAAACGGTTATGAATATTATTACGTAGTAGCGGACGAACTAACAGTATTACAATAAAAAATAAGACCCCAAAATGGGGTCTTATTTTTTATTTATT
>JBKEAS010000014.1:0-2085 GCA_047972635.1 Anaerotignum sp. | reverse complement strand
CCCAAAGCAAACTGGAGTGAATCAATGAGCATAGACTTGCCTGCACCTGTTTCTCCTGTCAAAATATTCAACCCTGCACCAAAGGCAACCTGACACTCTTCAATCAAAGCTACATTTTTAATATGAAGATTTTCAAGCATGGCCATTCCTCCTTATCACACTTATGCACTATGGATGATGCGATATAATTTTTCAATAATCACAGCTGCTTGGTTATGCGTACGAACCACACAAAAAAGCGTGTCATCTCCCGCAATTGTGCCTAAAATCTCGGAATTTTGCATATTATCCAAAGCAACACCGACTGCCATTCCCATTCCTTCTAGCGTCTTAATTACAATAATATTTTGGGCATAATCCATTTTCACCACAGCTTCTTTAAAAACGCGAGTTAATCTTTCTGTGATCTCTGTGTCATTTCCGGTAATAATTGCATATTTTTGTCGACCTTTTTCAGTAGCAATTTTTGTCAATTTCATCTCTCGGATATCTCTAGAAACTGTGGCTTGTGTCACCATAAAACCTTCATCACACAGTCTTTGTGCCAATTCATCCTGTGTTTCGATTTCATAATTTTCTATTAATTCAAGAATTTTTGCATGTCTGGCAATCTTCATCGCCTAATCCTCCTCTTTATCTGGATGCTTTATCTGGATACTTTATCTTGATAATTTATGTCGCAAAACGTCATAAAAACTTTGCGAATTTGTTTTAATAATGGTTGTATATGCTTCCGCCTTACGGATTTTTACAATTTTATTCCCAGTCAAGCTCCAACCTTCTTGTCCATCTGCACTAACTGTAAATTCTGTATCTTCTCTTGGATTAATTTCTACCGTTATCACATCATTGGCAGAAACCACGATCGGCCGACTACTTAATGTATGTGCTGCAATAGGTGTTATCCCAATAATTTCCGCATCTGCCTTTAAAACAGGCCCCCCAGCAGATAAATTATAGGCAGTAGAACCTGTTGGAGTGCAGATAATGACACCATCGGCCCGCAATGTATCAACATACTCATCATTTACAAATACATTAAATTCTAAAATTTTATATAATAAGCCTCGTGTGATACAAATATCATTTAAAGCTGTAATGTCGCCAGTACGCCCATCTTCAAGGGAGATGGTTGTTTGGAGCATCATGCGCTTTTCTTTTTTATATTGCCCCATTAAAACGCAATCAAGGGCATCTTCTGCTTTATTTTTTTCAGCAGTGGTAAGAAATCCCAACGTCCCCAAATTCACACCAAGTATAGGTGTATTGTACCTACAAGCCTTTCTACCAACGCCTAGCAGTGTGCCATCACCGCCAAGAGATATAATAAAATCCGAATGTTTATATATTTCAAGTTCGTTTTGTGCATACCTTTGAAAACCCGTCTTTTCAGCAACTTTTTCCGTTAACTGCGGAACGCACCCTTTTTCTAAAATATAATTTACCAGACGTTTTGTTACCGCCAAGTCTTTATCTTTATCAATATTGGGGATCAATCCGATTTTTTGCATGCAGTCCCTCTTTTCCCATCACAACACTTCATGAGATTTGGCTACAACTTCATCCACAAGAAGAGTCATTTCTTCTTTAGGCATTCCTTCCACCTTTTTGTCTAAGTAAATTAAATATTCAATATTTCCTTCCGGACCTTTGATTGGAGAAAAGCTCAAACCTAAAATACCAAGACTCTGTTCGAATGCGAAATTTACAATTTTTTCGATTACTTCTTTATGCACAGCGGTATCTTTCACAACGCCTTTTTTTCCAACCTTCTCTCTACCTGCTTCAAATTGTGGCTTAATTAAGCATACAACTTGTCCACACTCTCCTAAAACCCCTAAAACTGCCGGCAAGACTTTGGTAAGCGATATGAAAGAAACATCAATAGAGGCAAAATCACCTTTGTCAGGCACCTCCTCATGCGTCACATATCGAACATTTGTTTTTTCCAAACACACAACTCTTTCATCCGTACGTAATTTCCACGCAAATTGACCATATCCCACATCAATGGCATAAACCTTCACCGCACCATTTTGTAACATACAATCGGTAAATCCACCGGTGGAGGCACCAATATCCAAG
>JBKEAS010000343.1:0-5008 GCA_047972635.1 Anaerotignum sp. | reverse complement strand
AGGATTATGCAAACTGGTGTTATAGTAAGAAAATTAAAGTTACGCAACAAAGCAGTTTGACAACATATCCTTTTGATATTTTTGGAAAAAGTTTGACTATTCCAGAGTCACATACCATAGGACAATTTCCGAATGATCCGTCTGATGTCTATATGACTTTTGATAAATATTTTTATAATTCGGGGGGGAATGGTCCTTATTACCACTATAATGTAAACAGCATAAATGGCTTGAAAGACCAATCCGCGGTTACCATTGGTGCTAAGACTTATGTTGGTAATGCTTATCTTGTGCTAGATGGAAATGTTGCATTTATTCAGTGTGGTCATACAAATGGTGAAACGAGTGAGGCAGAGCAGATGATTTTAGCAAACATCATTTATGCACTCAACCAAGGCGTGCATACGACTCATTCAACCGATATTGTTCTTGATTCTATGAGACCAACTGCACCAGTAGCAGTGTATGGCCCAAATGCTGGATTAGAACTGAAATTTTCTGCAACAGATGAAGGTTGTGAATATGCGTATAGAGTTATTGCCGCACCCCAAGGGGCGTCGGTTTCTACTAATGAGGAGAATATTGGAAAAGAACTAAACAAGTCTACGACAGAAGCAACATGGACTGATTCTAGTGGATATCAATATGCATTTTCTGATGTAGCTGTTGTGGATGCGTCTGCAGGTTTGAAAGACACAGATACTTACGAATATTATATTGATAAAAACCCAACTGGCGAAAAGCGTGAAGGCAAGACTCTTGATAAAAATGAAATCTTTACGATACCTACCGTTGTCGAAGGACTTACAAGCGATACATATCTGCATATTTGGTCTTACGACAATGCGAACAATTTTAGTGCAGGCAGTAATGAAGATGCAGTAGTGTCTGGTGTTGCAGAGTCTGTGACTGCCGGTGTTACGAATGTTAAGCTGTATGATATCTTGAAATCATTCGCGCTGACAGAAGAATATAAAACGGCAGATGGTGAGACATCCATTTCTGAAAACTACGTGACACAACAAAAATTTGGCGGAATATTTAAGCCAAATTTAAAAGAAATTAGTCAGTATATGTATATAAATTCAACACCAAGTCCTGCTTTTACAGTAGATAGCGATAAGACTGTAACACATAATTATAGAGATTTGGTTGTAAAAGATGTATACAGTGTGAAGCATGAACGAAATCAGGATAAATTAGATGTAACAACGCCGCAAGTGA
The DNA here is from genome assembly GCA_047972635.1 of Anaerotignum sp. Lineage (GTDB taxonomy): Bacteria > Bacillota > Clostridia > Lachnospirales > Anaerotignaceae > Chakrabartyella. The sequence goes on along the minus strand of JBKEAS010000343.1, from coordinate 3,784 downwards.
CAAAAATTGCGTCATTAGAAAATGTCGAAGGGGATATGGTGCGTTATGCACTACCTCAAATGAATAATTACACATTTGCTGGGTATTCTGTGGGTAGTGAAGATGGAGAAATATTGTATAACCCTGCCATAACAGATGGCGTGAATTGTAGCTTTGTTTGGAGTAATGATGAGCCTATTTATCTGCACTATGATGCAAAACCAGCTAGTGCTACTGTTTATGTTGTTGATAGTACAAATAAGATTGATTACGGGTTTGTGACGTATGATAGTTATTTAGGAAAAACAATTACGATTGACAATATCGCAAGCAAAATTTCAATTGAAAATTCTGAAGGAGATGATGTGACAAAGGGATACAGCAACAGCTTGGCTCTTAGGGAAATATATTCTGTTTTCGTAAAAGCTGACAACAGTGATGATATTACAATTGATTTGTTGCCGAAAGAAAAAAATATTGTGTATTACGGTATAAAATATCCCGAGGCATCTATTATTGAAATAAAGGCGGCAGAAATTGAGGCAGAAACCGCCGAAGAAGTGGTGATTGAGGACGAAACCATTCAAGAGGCAACCGATGAGGAAGTAACTGCTGAGGAGGCAACCGATGAGGAAGTAACCGATGAGGAAGTAACCGATGAGGAAGTAACCGGTGAGGAAGTAACCGGTGAGGAAGTAACCGGTGAGGAGGCAACCGATGAGGAAGTAACCGGTGAGGATGAGGTTTTTGACGAGACAATACCAGAAGAAACAGCTTCTCAGGATATCGTGGCACAAGCGGTTTTGTTGGGTGCACAGCTAAATAAGGCAGTAGGCACAATAACGTATCAACAAACAGTGAAGTTTAACGGTGAAGATTTGGTTATATCTGTGGAAGACGTTTCGGGCAATAAAATAACCTCTATCACAGATACAACGAGTGATGAGACGGACTTTAATCATTGGGAAAAAGGATATACTAAGGCACCAGATATTGATTTTCGAAATATAAACCCAGATGTGACGGTGCCTTTTTACAAGGGGATTTTACCGGAGCATGCATACCGGTATACAATTCATTACTATAACATCTTTGGTGGTGGCACATTACAGGGTGAAACCATAGTAGACACATCATCGAAAGTTATTCAATCTGTAACGCTTCCTGATTTTAATGATATGACAATGGATGACAATGAGGGAATTGATTTTGTGATTGACCATGTTGTACTTTCTGATTTAAATAGTGAAATAGAAACAAAAGAATTTGGTAAGGGTTACGATTATCCTCTGGAAGAATTTTATAATTATTTACCAGAGATAGACGATGAGGGCAACCTTTTGAGTGCGGAATATGATGTTGATATTTACTATAGACCAAGTGCTACTGTTTATTACACAGAATATATTACAGATACGCTTGGAGATAACCCAACCGTAAATTCGAGTAAACAATTTAATGTGCTTTACCAAGATTCAAAAGAATATGTAAGAACATTGCCAAAGGAACAGTATGAAATATATAAGGCTACAATTGATGGCGTTGCAATCACCAATCCAACGATCGTTGCGGATAAGTATGAGACAAATGTAGAGGTACATTATAGACCAAAAACGTATGATCTAAAAGTAAACGTGGTGGATAAAAAGGATGGTCATATATACTTTACAAATACATTTAGTGATGTAGGTATTATGGATCCGATTACATTCAATTTACCAACATACACAGGCTATAAGTTTGACGCAATAACGGCAAATGATGAGGGATTTGTCAAAGTTAATGATGGTGATGTTGTTGAATTTTTACCGGATGATGAGGGTGCATATGAAATAAACATAAACTACAAACAAGATGCAAAAGTAAAGCTTGTTTATGCCATTAGCAGAAATGAACAATTCACACAGGTTTTTGAAGAAGAAAGAGATGTTTCTCTAGGAGATAAATACAGCTTGCAATTGCCTAATGATTATGAGGGATATGACTTAAGAAATATTTATTTGGATGGCACTATGTATGATGTTTCAGAGATTGAAAATGGAAGTTACACAGTAAGTAGCCCTTATACAACAGCTTATCTTGTTTATGTGCCTACAACGAAATATGCTGTTAGCCTAGAAACAAACATTGCCGGTGCAGGGGATGTTTTTGGTGAGGGAGAATATATTTCTGATGTGCCAATTCGTATTGGTGCCAGTGCCAGAGAAGGATATGAATTTGTGAAATGGACAAAGACGTCTGGCCCAGACATTACGCTAAAAGCTAACCAAAATGATGAGACCGGTAGTTTGAATTTCACGTCGGTAGCGGAACCTACTTTTATGATGCCAGAAGCGAAGGTTACATTTCGTGCAGAGTTTAAGGCTGTAGGTGGCAATGTAGGCGGCGGAGGTGGAGGTGGCTCAACATCTGGCGGGAAAGATACCGACAAAGAAGATGAAGTAACAGGAGAAGACATCACAAAGCCTGTAGCACCCACAAAACCTGTAGCACCCACAAAACCGCTTATGCCTACACAAGATGATGTTGACGCATTGGTAAATGATGCATACTATCAAAATTATAGAGAGTATATTCCGTATATGGAAGGTTACCCGAATGGACTGATCCAACCTGCATCCCATATCACGAGGGCTGAAGTTGTTTCTGTTATTTATAACTTGTTTGGAAACGGATATGTTTCTGATGAGGCTTCACTTGACAAATATAGTGATGTGCAGGGACAAAACTGGTATGGAAAACAAATTGCTTTTGCAGCGGATTTTGGTATCGTAGGTGGATACAGCGATGGTACATTCAGACCGAATGATAGCATTACAAGAGCTGAGCTTGCTACGATTATTGCGAAGCTTATTAAAAAAGATGCAGTAACAACAGATCAGGTAAGCCTTTATGATATTGAGGGACACTGGGCAGAAGAAAGTATACAAAAGCTGATTGCGGTTGGTATTGTTTCTGGGTATGAAGATAAAACCTTTATGCCAAACAATTTTACTACGAGAGCTGAATTTGTTACATTTACAAACAAATTAATTGGTCGTGATTTGTCATTTGATGAAAAGCAGACCTATCCGGATTTGCCAAAGAGTCATTGGGCATATGCGAACATGATGAATGCGGGAAATGGTGGTGTTGTACCAACAAGTGTAATAGAGGCAAACGAGAAATAAAATGAACGGTGGATGTGATTTTGAAAATTCACTGTGACATTGACGAAAAATGATGCTCTGTATAATATTTACGAAGCATCATTTTTTGTGTTCATGGAAACGGTAAAGGTAAAGGACAAGGAGGAATCATTGTTGTGAAAGATTTTTTTTTTCATTTATATCAAAGTTTTGCCGTCAGTATTGAAATTTACTGTATTTCATGATAATCTAATACAATTATTCTAGGATGAGGAGAGATTAGGATGCATTACAGCTATAAGCCGAGAGGTGTCTGTTCTAGCAAAGTAGAATTTGATGTCATAGATGGTTTTCTTAAAAACATTGTTATCCTTAACGGATGTGACGGAAATAGCAAGGGGTTGGCTGCATTGGCCGAGGGGATGATGCCCAAAGAGGCTGCCTTGAAGTTAAAGGGTATTACTTGTGGTATAAAAAAAAGTAGTTGCCCTGACCAATTTGCTTTGGCTTTGGAAGAATTTATGAAAAGCGATTGTGAATAAATGTGCATCAATTTTTTTTTAATCGTTGAAAAATAGGCGTTTAATAGGATTTATTGTTGACAACAAAAAAGACTTGTGTTATTCTAGTTGTGAAGACACAGGTCTTTTTTTTATGTACAAAAAATCATCATTACG
>JBKEAS010000314.1:0-1635 GCA_047972635.1 Anaerotignum sp. | reverse complement strand
AAATTGAAATTGAACGCATTTTAAAAAATGCCTTCGAAGTATCCATGCAAAGAAATAAAAAAGTTTGTTGTGTTGACAAGGCAAATGTCTTGGAAAGCTCTCGTCTTTGGAGAAAAGTTGCGGAAAAAATAAAAACCGACTATCCCCAAGTCGATCTTTCTTATATGTATGTTGATAATGCCGCAATGCAGTTAATACGTAATCCTAAACAATTTGACGTTATCGTGACTTCTAATATGTTTGGCGACATCTTGTCCGATGAGGCAAGCATGATTACAGGTTCTATTGGTTTGCTACCTTCTGCAAGCTTAAGAGAAGATCATTTTGGAATGTATGAACCGATACACGGCTCTGCTCCCGATATCGCTAGGCTAAACAAAGCAAACCCTATCGCCGCAATCTTATCGGTAGCTATGATGCTAAGATATTCTTTTCATCTAGAAAAAGAAGCCGAAGCCATAGAAACGGCTGTGAAATCCACATTAAACGAAGGTCTGCGTACGCCTGATATTTTTACAAAGGGCAGTACTCTTTTAGATACACAAGAAATGGGTAAAGCTATACTATCCAGAATTTAAAACTAAAAAATTATTCTGGTGCATCTCCAAACTATTTGGTGATGCACCTTTTTTACGGTAATCCCAAAAAACATTGCATATTTATCATATTAAAAATTGGGACCATCGCTACAATTTTATTAACCATTTTCTTTTTTATACCTTTGTTACCTATCTCTTTAATTGCTTTGGTTTTTTCAACTTAATTTTTTTGTAATCTTTTGCAAAGCCAAAAAAATATTATTTACTAATACTTCCCAAAGAGTAACTTGGACATAGGTGAACAACTTACCTACCTTTTCTGATCCAGTATGTAAAAAAACTTCCTTCTTAAAGCAAAAAATCCCGATCTGCTCATTGGAACATCCAAATATTCATATGGTGTCCCTTCTGTTACACTTTCCAAAATAAAGCAATATAATTCACCGTCCGCCTCTAAGGCAGCCTGCTCAATCATTTTCAATTCACCCAATAGATGTGCCTTTTTCATTGCAACATCAGCAGTTTTATCAGAAATGCGGGTTCCTCTTGCCGCTCCAAACTGTGTCGATGACAATTCCGTTATAGATAGCAACCTACTTTGCTTTTCCTTGTATTGTCTACAAAAATATTTCAACTCGCGATAACGATTTTCAGAGATATCATAGTACGAAAGCTCTAAATCTCTTTCCTTCGCCAACAGCGTCACCCCTTAATTTTATTTAACTTCTGTCTCTTATATAATTCAACTTCATCGTAAATAGCAGCACGCGCTTTTTGTATTTCATCTAATTTTTCTCGCTCTTGTTTATAGCGAAAACATATGGTATGACAAAGTGGATACCTTTCTTGACAATGGTAACAACAAGTGATTTTGTAACCCATAAAACCCCTCCCTATTGTAAAAATATGCACCATCGTTTGTCATATGCGTAAAACCTCAAAATGGCAATGATGCGATTTTATATAAGAACTAACTTTTATTAGTTCTTATATTTCAAATTTCAATCATTTAAACGTATTTTCTATCAACACATCTATCACAACCAATCCATTCATTTCCGAGGAAATACTGAATTTCATACCCCAACTCATTGCA
>JBKEAS010000278.1:0-1924 GCA_047972635.1 Anaerotignum sp. | reverse complement strand
TATAAACAAAAAATACTTCCAATGCTTCATAAAATCCCCTCCTCTAACAAGCTAGGTGGCAGTAATCCCTCATATGCCCCTGAAAATAAATCAAATGAAATGCCTATGTATAATTTTTCATACCTTACCGCCTTTTCACCAAAACAAATCCTACATTCCTCCGCAATAAAGCCCCATAATGCCCCTTGCGTATTTCCTAAGCTACTATAATGCATAGGAATAAATGCATCTCTGTTACCACGCATTATTTTTTCTCCATCTTCGGCGGAAAATAACGGTAGCACTACCTGAATTTCCATAACAATAACACCCGTGCCATCTTTTCTTAGCCCGTTTCCTGTATCAATCAATACACGCCCTTCTACCCATCTACCATCCTTTCTAATATAAACAGTACAAAAATCACGCCGTCGTCTAATATGAGACTCAATCCATTTCCCACTCAGTTTTAGCAATATATAACTAACAACGATGCCCCAAACTAAAAGCTGCCATGGGAAAAATGTCTGTTTTAAAATCAGTCCCGACCCTAACATACTTTGTACTTGGGTAAATGTAAATATAACATTCAAGCCACCACCTAATAAAAAAGATGTAAAAAGAGCAGTAAAAAAAAGGCGACTAAAGTTTTTCATACTTTTTGGTAAATACGCAACCGAAATCCCCAGAAATAACAATCCAAAAGATAAAAGTACACCACCATTATTTGGATAAAGTACAACGATCATCAAGCAATGAACAAATGCTCCCAAAAATCCACCTATAAACAATCTCCATTTCTTAGCATGAAAGCCACTGATTTGTCCTGCTGCCCATAGTAAAAAAAAATCTATAACCATTTCCCAAAAAAACAAAACATCTATGTAAATTGTAGCCTCCATTCTCTCCCTCCTAAAACAAATTATAGGCACGTTTATGTGCAAAATCTGTCGCAATGACTGAAAAAGAACAAAAAAAGAATGGCAGTATTCGACATCCCTCGCCCTGCCATAAACCAATATCGTTTTATAAAAATTTATCCATTTTCAAAATAAAAACTATTACACCTTTAAAAGAGCTCGCTTGATGACAACTACGTGTCTAGCAAGCGAGCTCTTTTCATCAAAACTACATACCTCAGCTAAAAAGCTTTCCCAAAATTACTTATTCAAACGATATGCACGAATGATTGAAGAAACCTCTTTTACCATAGGCATATTGGAAATTTCTTCCATAGACTTCATGAATTCTTTTTCTAAAACATCATAAGTAACAATAACCACCTCTGCGGTATTTTCTTGTTTTGTCTTTTGCAATAACTGAGAAATACTAACATGATTTTTAGCAAATACACCTGCTAAAGAAGCTAGTGTACCCGCCTTGTCCTCCAATTTCATCCGAACACAATATCCACTTTTCATATCACCAATATCTTTTACAGGTATATCCTTGTAGCAACTACAACCAATGCGTCCTGCACAATTAAATTTTATATCACGTGCCACATCAATCATATCCCCAACAATCGCACTACCGGTAGGCAACGCTCCCGCACCACGACCATAGAACATAGCATCATCCACTGCATCACCATGAACAAACACTGCATTAAATGAATCTTTTACAGAAGCCAACGGATGTTCTTTAGAAAGCATCGTCGGATGTACCTTTACTTCAATACCCGTTTCTGTATTCTTTGCAATACCCACCAATTTTATTTCACAGCCAAGCTCATGTGCATAACGAATATCTTTTGCTGAAATCTTGGAAATTCCCTCTATATATACATCATCAAATGTGACAGGAGAGTGAAACGCAATAGAGGCTAAGATCGCAAGTTTTCTCCCTGCATCGTACCCTTCAATATCCGCTGTAGGATCCGCCTCTGCATAGCCCAAATCCGTTGCCAATTTTAATGCATCTGCAAACTCCATGCCTTCTTCAG
>JBKEAS010000213.1:0-1996 GCA_047972635.1 Anaerotignum sp. | reverse complement strand
AACCAAAAGTACATGGAATGGAATATAGGCGGGTACTTGTTGCTTCTGCAAAGAAAACTTATGACTTAGGGGAAGCCGGTGGGCAGCTCATAGGTGGAACAAGTTTTGACTATCTTGGGGGGGCTTTTGGCTGGGAAGATACGGGCGGAACCATTGTGTATGAAAGTATATCTTTGGACGGTGAGGAGATTGATATCAGCTTATCAACGGGAAGACTTGCAGAAAAAGCAGCAATATATGTGAAGGATGCACCACCGAATGTTTATTGTAAATTGGGTGTCAAAAAAACGATTCAGGTTAGAAAATTTAAATTAGAAAAAAGACGCTATGGGGCGAGCGAGGCGTGGAGTTTCGATGGCTATATTACGGAAACTAAAATGGTTAAAACAAATCTTTATATCATTCGTTGTTAGTTGATTGCAAATTTTTAAGCAGGTGATAGTATGAGAAAAAAAGTGTTTCTTATTTTGGGTATATGCATGATTGCTTACTTCATTAAGGTTGACAAATCTGACGAAATATTCGGATGGGATGGTACGATATTGACAACTGAGTTCGTTGGAACATATAATTGTGAAACCGAGTTGAATAATTGTTATTTCTCTGTCCAACCTGACGAGAATATTTTCTGTTATTATAATCCAATGGTTAATGTGTATATTGAGGGGCAGATGGAGAAATGTGAGGAAGATACATATTTGCTAACGGGAGATGGATTTGAAACTCAAATGATTGTTTTAGATGGGCTGAAGTTCTCTCTATATATTGATGATGTAAAATTAGATTTTATAAAAACAACCCAAATTCCTATTTTTCCAACACCTTATGAAGAACTAGCTTAGGCATATATGCCTGCTTGAAAGAATAAGATAGCGCAATAGAATAAGAGGCTTTTAATACCCGTCTTTCAGATGGGTACTTTTTTTGCTGAAAAAAGGCTATAAAGTTTTCGGGAATTTTATTGTTTCCTACTGACAAATAGGCGTAAATGGGGTATAGTATTGAAAGAAAATGATGGTTTAGGAGGTTTCGCAAGATGGATGAAGCAGTAATCATGAAAGTGATTGCAGAGCAGTTACACGTGGAGGTTGAGGCACTATCGCCAGATATGGTTTTTGCCGATTTGGGTGCAGATTCCTTGGATTTGTTTCAAATTACTTCTGCTTTAGAAGAAGTATTTAATATGGAATTTGAAAACGGAGATGTGGAAAAGATGAAAACAGTTGCGGATACGGTTGGATATATTAAAAATGTATTGGAGAATGAAACATGAATTATTTAAATCTGGAGGAGTTTGAACGGAAAATAGAGTATTGTTTTTCGGATAAAACCCTGTTGCTTTTGGCGTTGACGCATAGTTCCTTTGCAAATGAGATGAAAAAGGGCGGAAACGAAAATAATGAACGATTGGAATTTTTAGGAGATGCTGTTTTGGATATGCTGGTAAGCGAGTATATGTATCGCTTTTTTCCACAAATGCCTGAGGGTGAGCTAACAAAGCTAAGGGCGGCTGTGGTTTGTGAGGCGTCGCTTGCATCGCTATCTCGCAAATTAGGCATAGGACGTTGCATTCTTTTAGGCAAGGGCGAAGAAAGTACGGGCGGAAGAAATCGTGACTCTATACTTGCGGATGCATTTGAGGCGATTATTGGTGCAGTTTGTATTGATGGTGGCATAGAGGCTGCAAATCGTTACGTGATGCGTTTTATGGAAGAACAAATTGAGCATACAAAGACCAATTTTAAAAGTCTAGATTCGAAAACACATCTACAAGAAGTAATTCAAAAAGTAAGTAAGATTGCCTTACAATATAAAATTGTGGACGAGCAAGGGCCTGACCACAACAAATTTTTTATTGCCGAGGTTACACATGATGGACGTGTTTTGGGTAAGGGCAGTGGTCGGAGCAAGAAGGAAGCAGAACAAAATGCTGCAAACAACGCTTTGGAGCATATGAACGGGTAATAACGGCATATGCTCGAGTGCGATGTATGTG
>JBKEAS010000201.1:0-5896 GCA_047972635.1 Anaerotignum sp. | reverse complement strand
TTTTTATTTTCATCGCTTAAAACCATTCTTTTATCATAATCCGGCGCAACACGGTCCATCAAAATTTGCGCCTCGGCAAGGGTCAAATCCGCCTCTGGGCGAAACCCATCTCCGTCTCCCGAAAAAAAGCCAAGTTCCACCACCGCATTGATATATTTGTACGCCCAGTCTTGTGTCGATACGTCAGCAAAATCAGCATCTTGCGCCAAAGCATCTAACTCTTTTGGTGTATAAAACGCCAAAGCAAGCATCTTTGCCGCCTGAACCCTTGTGATGGGGATGTCGTTACCAATATCCCCTTGCTCTGCCTGTGCATCTGTTCCTTTTCTTTGCAACGATGTACTCGTACATCCACATAATAAAACTCCTAATGCAAGTATCCAAACAAACAATCTTTTCATTTGTGCCACACTCCTATTTCACTTTGTACAAGTCTATGTGGTTAAAGCAAAAAAAGAACAGACGACTCTGCCGTCTGCTATCATTTGTAAAATAATTATCCCAAAGTGCCGTTCTTACCTCTTGACACCTAGCCTAAGCCAGGTGGGTAACCGCAACCAAAGTCTCTGCCTTCCCCTGCCCAAAGGGAATTATCTTGGGGCCTGACATAACTTTCGTCTATAGGAATCCCGCGTCAGTTGTGTAGGTTCAAATACAGTAAGAGTCTCGAACACTTCAGGAATTTATATTTACATTATACTACGCATCCTTTCATACTTCAATAGGGAAACAACTACATTTTTCCATAATTTTTCAAAGATGAAATACCCATGAACATTGCCCCAAAGAGTAACGCAAGATCCGCAATATTAAAAATTGGTGCGTGCTTGCCTTTTTTAATATAAATAAAATCAGTCACATATCCCTTTTTCCATCTTTCTAAAAAATTACCATAAGCACCAGCTAAGGTTATTGCCAAAGGGATACCATATTGATGTGTTTTTCCGTTTCTATCAAATGTTTTTAAAAAATGATAACTATAGATGGCTGTAAGTCCACCTGTCATTTTTAAAATCAAATCATTTTTTCCTGCAAGCTTATGATATGCCATTCCATAATTTTTTATGTGTTGAAAATATAGGATTTTTTTTGTTATTTTTTTCTGTTTGCCAAGAGGCAAATGAACGTCTGCCCATTTTTTTGTAGCCAAATCCAAAAATAAAATGCTTAAGAATACAAAAAGTTTTTTCAACAAAGCTACCCCTTTCTTTACCGATTATCATATTTCACGATGAAAAACCATATTCATATCAAATTCCCTTGCCACAATCATACTACCGTATTATAATTTTATTACGGGAAACAATCATTTGTAAATAAAAAAAGAAAGAGGTGTTCTTAATATGGCATTGGTTACAACAAAAAAAATGTTTGAAAAAGCATTTGAAGGCAACTATGCAATTGGTGCATTTAATATTAATAATATGGAGATCATTCAAGGAATTGTGGATGCGGCAAAAGCGCAAAACTCTGCTGTCATCCTTCAAGTTTCCAAAAGTGCACTCAAATATGCACACCCCAAGTATTTAAAAGCTATGATCGATGCGGCAATCGAAGAAACAAATCTGGATATCGCCCTTCATCTTGACCATGGTTCTGATTTTCAAGTATGTAAAGATTGTATCGAATATGGCTTCACCTCTGTCATGTTTGACGGATCCCATCTCGATTATGAAGAAAATGTGGCTCAAACCAAAGCAATCGTTGACTACGCACACCAAAGAGGTGTTGTGGTTGAGGCGGAACTTGGTAAGCTTGCCGGCATAGAAGATGATGTTCAAGTTTCTGCTGCAAACGCTACGTACACAGACCCCACACAGGCTGTTGACTTTATCAAAAGAACGGGTGTTGACTCCTTGGCTATTGCCATTGGAACAAGCCATGGTGCTTACAAATTCAAAGGCGAAGCAAAATTAGACTTTGACCGCCTTGAAGAAATCACAAAAAGACTAGAGGCCGACGGTATCCATCATTTCCCTATCGTTTTACATGGTGCTTCTTCTGTTGATCAGAATTGTGTTGCGATGTGTAACGAATTTGGCGGAAATATTTCAGGTGCAAAAGGCATCCCTACAGAAATGCTACGCAAGGCATCTTCCATGGCAGTTTGCAAAATCAATATGGACACAGACCTGCGCCTAGCAATGACTGCAGCCATTCGTAAATCTTTTGGCGAAAACCCTTCGGCATTTGACCCTCGTGGCTACTTGGGTGCCGGTAGAGACCTTATCCAGACTTTGGTGGAAGACAAAATCAAAAATGTAATTGGATCCACAAATTCTATGAACTAAATCAAAAAAAGCCAACGACGATCTTAATGATTGTGGTTGGCTTTTTTAAACAATTATGGATGCTGATGAACCAGGAACATATTCATCTTTTTGATGTTTTTAATATCTTCTTTTGTCATAATCAGCTGTTCTTTCATTTCTTCACTCTCTTCTACAATCTCGGGAGAAAGCAAAATTTTAAATGATACAGGTAAGATTGGATGGATGGAGAGCCCCGAAAACAACCCAAACATTCTAGGGTTATGCGTGAAAGAATTTATGGCATACATAAAAACTTGCTCCACCTTATTATTTTGGTTTTCAAAATTAAAATGCGTAAACGCATCAAACCTACGCATCGTACCACGATAGAAATATTTACAGTCATAATAATTTGAATAATCCTCTAGGTCAGCGTAAAAATTTGCGTTACAAATCCCATCTTCTGCACCGCCTTGCACCTCGATCACATTTTTTATAATACGACTTCTTCTTCCGTCATAAAAATATAGATAATAGAGAATTTTACGCATCGTCTTTTTCGCTAGGTGTTCATCCTTAATTTCACCATGCGAAATAGGTTCTTCGTAATCAACAAGCTGATTTATAGAAATATCCAACGCATGTGCAATAGAAAAGAGCGTTTCAATATCAATAGAGATATCTCCGTTTTCATATTTGGAGATGGTTGCTTTGCTTTTATTAATCAATACGGCGAAGGTCTCAATTGTGTAATTTTTCATTTTTCGATAAAGCCTAATCCGTTTGCCCACGTGGATACTGACTTCTTTCATATTCTTCCGCCTCTTTTCTAAATTTCATATTTTATAAAACAAGTCCTCATTTGGTAATCTATATTTTGAATAATATTCTTCAAATTTTATCAAAACCCTTTCTAAAAACCCATGTTTTTGATAAAATTTGTAGTCAGCGATATTGGTTTTTTCTTGTTTTAAAAAAAGAACATAACCTATGTATAACTAAAAAAACAATGTTCACATTTTTTCTACTCAGAGTAAAAATTACACTTTCTTATTTTTGAATTATTAATTTTTTTTGTCTATAATTACATCAGATAAAACTTAAATTTTTTATTAATAAAATATACTTTATTACGAATTTTAAATGTACTTTTCTACCAAACCTATCATATCACACAAAATAATCTAACTTTTTTTTAATTACCTAGATTTTATGTTTGCAATTTGCAGATTTCTCTAAATTAACAAAATTATCATATATTGCGCTATTTTTAAAAATTATTTATTATTATAACAAATTTGCGTTACTTTTTCTACTTAAATTACGTTATTTTTCATTTTTGTTTCATTAAAATAATTTTTCTCAATTTGTAATACTTACCATTTTGCACCATAATATTGATGTTAGAATTGTCATGGATTTCCTGTTTGACATTCTATGTGAAATTATGTTTAATTAATTATTTTTTGAAGGAGGTCTCGTCTATGAACGAAAAGAACAAGAGCATGTTTGACATTGTAGTAATTGGGTTAGCCCTTTTTGCAATGTTCTTCGGTGCAGGTAACCTCATTTTCCCCCCTTACTTGGGTTTGAATGCAGGTACTAGTTGGATTACAGGTTTTATGTGTTTCTTTATTGCTGACGTTGGTTTGGCTTTGGTTGCTATCATCGCAATGATCAAAACCGGTGACGTTTCCATGAACGCAATCACAGGAAAATTAGGAAAGGTTCCCTCAATTTTAATCAACTCTTTGATTGTATTGTGTATCGGACCCTTCTTAGCTATCCCTCGTACTGCTGCTACAACTTTTGAAATGGGTGTATTACCTATCATGCCTAATTTCAATTCTTGGGTATTTGGTGCAATTTTCTTTGGTATTGTACTTGCACTTACAATTCGCCCTTCAAGCGTTATCGACGTTATCGGTAAATTCTTGACACCAGCTTTGGTTGTTTGTCTTTTAGGATTGATCGTTATCGGTTTTGTTAACCCTATTGGCGAAATCACACCTCCTCAGGACTTCAACACAATCAAAGAAGGTATCATGGCTGGTTACCAGACATTGGACGTTCTTGCTTCTTTGGTTTTTGTTATCATTATCATCTCTGCTGCAAGAAACAAAGGTTATACTGAAACAAAAGAAACAATGAACGTAGTTTTAAAATCCAGTATTGTTGCTGCGATCGCTTTGTTTGTTATCTATGGTGGTTTAACATACTTAGGTGCTACAACTTCCGCAGGTGGCTTTGAAGATTATAATCAGGCAGGTTTGGTTGTTGCAATCACACAGGCTTTGGTTGGCAGCTACGGCGTAGTTATATTGGGTATTATCGTATTCTTTGCTTGTTTAACAACAGCAATCGGTTTGACTTCTTCTTGTGCTTCTTACTTCCAAGAAGTAACAAACGGAAAAGCTTCTTACACAATGGTTGTTATCCTTACTGTAGGCTTTAGCTATGTTGTTTCTAACTTTGGTATTTCCACAATCATCAGCGTGGCAGCACCAATTTTGATGTTGCTATACCCTGTTGTATTGGTAATGATTATCTTAACATTATTTTCTAACAGCATCAAAAACAATAACATCTATATTGGTGCAGCTTTGTTTGCATTAATCATTAGTGCAATGGACGTTTCTTTGGGCTATGGTGCACCTTTTGAATTTGTTAAAAACTTACCTTTGGCAACATACCAGTGTGGTTGGGTTGTTCCTGCTATCATTGGTGGTATCCTTGGTAAATTTGTGCCATCAAAAGCTACAGCGTAATTTAAAAAATACAACGCAAAAATTTTATGCTTCGCATAAAAACAGAACCAACTATTCTTGGTTCGGCAATCACTATAAAAAAAGAACAGTACAAAATGTACTGTTCTTTTTTTATACAAATCATTTCTTCTTAACAATCTGATCTGCCACATACAAACCATTTGCGGCCGCTTGCGATAACGAACGGGTAAAGCCCGCACCATCGCCGATTGCGTAAACATCAGGACAACCGTCAATTGCAAACTCTGTGCATTTTGGTCTTGCTGAGTAGTATTTACACTCAATCCCATACAACAATGTATCATAGTTCGCAGTGCCCGGAGCAATCTTATCTAAGGCATGCAAGGTCTCTATGATATTATCAAGTTGACGTTTTGGCATACAAAGGCTCAAATCTCCTGCTACTGCGTGCAAGGTAGGTCTGGTGGTTGACTTTGCCATACGGCTTTCATCCGTTCGTCTACCTCTTTCCAAATCACCTAGACGCTGTACCATAACCCCACCATCACTAATCAAATTCGCTAAGCTCGCTACATACCTTGCATATTCAATTGGCTTTTTGAATGGTTCTGTAAAACGAATGGTGGACAACAAGGCAAAATTAGAATTTTGAGTTTTTCTTTCCTCTTCACGATAGGAATGCCCATTTACCGTCAAAACACCGCCTGTATTTTCTGTTACCACGTGACCTCTCTCGTTGAAACAGAACATTCTGGTTGTATCACCATATTGTTTTGAGCGATACCAAATCTTAGGTTCATAGATTTTTTTGCTAAAGTGGTTCCATACCATAGAAGGAAGTTCCACGCGCACACCAATATCCACTTGATTGTTTTGCAAAGGGATATTGTTTTTCTCACACCAGTCCGAGAAAAA
>JBKEAS010000168.1:0-11759 GCA_047972635.1 Anaerotignum sp. | reverse complement strand
AACCAATGATAGAATATTTTGATTATGTGTTTGACCATATTCCAAACTTTGAAAAAGATAAAGCTCTAATCATTGGTGACTCTCTTTCTTCAGATATTCAAGGAGGTATCCGCTCAGGTATAGATACTTGTTGGTTTAACCCTCATAAAACTCCTAACAATACTACTTTTCACCCTACCTATGAAATCTGTAATTTGTTAGAGTTATCACCTCTTTTAGAATCATAATGCACACATATGCCGTTATCCATCCAACCAAACCATAATATCCTCATCGTCATATCTTTTTTCCATACTTCCAACAAAAATCAAGAGGTACCTACAAAATTTTGTAGATACCTCTTTTAAAATACAAAACACTTACTTTATCTTTCTCCTAATCTCAAATTAGGAATGGCATTCAAGTCCAATCCATCACGTACACCGGCTAAATACTCGTAGTATGCCGCACAACCAATCATAGCTGCGTTGTCAGTACAAAGAATGGGTGAAGGAATACTAATCGTAAAACCTTCTGCGTCACAAGCACCTTTCATTCTCTCACGAAGTGCACTGTTTGAAGCCACACCACCAGCCAAAGCAATTTTAGTTACACCTTTGTCTTTCGCCGCCTTTATTGTCTTTGCAACAAGCACCTCTACAACCGATTGCTGAAAACTTGCCGCAATATCCTCTGCAACAATTTCTACTCCCATCATCCGTTGCTTGTTCACGTAGTTCAAAACAGCAGACTTCAAACCGCTAAAACTAAAGTCATAACTATCCTCTTCCAAAAAAATACGTGGAAATTTCACCGCATCAGCATTTCCTTTTTTTGCTGCAGCGTCAATTTTGGGTCCTCCAGGATAACCCATTCCGATAACCCTGGCAACTTTGTCATAAGCCTCACCAGCGGCATCATCTCTTGTTTTTCCTAATATCTCGTATTTCCCATAGTCCGAAACATAAACCAAATGAGAATGCCCACCAGAAACCACCAATGCCATATATGGCGGTTTAAAATCCTTGTTCTCAATATAATTGGCACAAATATGTCCCTCTATATGATGCACACCAATCAAAGGCTTTTGTATCGCAAACGCTATTGCTTTCGCTTCAGCAAGCCCAACCAATAATGCACCCACTAACCCTGGTCCATATGTAACGCCAATGGCATCAATTTCTTGTAAAGTCACCCCTGCAAGCTGTAATGCTTTGCAAATAACACCATCTATTGCCTCTATATGCTTTCTAGAAGCAATTTCAGGCACAACCCCGCCATAGAGCGTATGTAAGTCTATCTGTGAGGATATCACATTAGAAAGCACCTCACGCCCATTTTTGACTACCGCTGCGGCTGTTTCATCGCAAGAACTTTCAATTGCCAATATATATACATCTTTTTCTTCTGCCATCATACTACCCTCCAAATCATCCTTCTTTTGGAAAAAGGATGGTCGTACTTTTTCTTTCTTCTCCAAGTGCTGTATTAGGAAAAATCTCCTGTGCCACCTCTAAAAATAGCTCTGGTTCATTTAGTGAAGGGCTAAAATGTGTCAGCCAAAGCTCCAAAACTTCGCCATCCTTAGCTAATCCCGCCGCCTCTGAAAACAGCATATGCTTGTTTTCTTTCGCCTTTTGCCTCTTTTCATCTTCGCCATACATCCCCTCGCAAACGAAAAGTTGCACGCCTCTAATAAAGTCCTTTAGCCTTTCAACCGGTCTGGAGTCTGTGCAATACGCAACTCCAATCCCAGCCCTAGGATCACCAAGAACCATATCTGATCTATATTCTTCCCCTTCAAACTCAATGGTTCCTTCTTTTTGTAACTTTCCCCATAAATTTCTGGGTAATCCCAAACGCTCTGCCTTTTTGATATCAAATTTGCCTTTTCTGCTTAAATCAATGCGGTACGCGTAACATTTCACCATATGATCCGCCAAACAATAAGATATCGTAAATTCGCCAATCTGCATCGGGTTGGGTGTATCTTTATGAATTTCAATATATTCCAAAGGATACGGTAACTCAGGACAAATCCTGCGTAACCCTTCCACAATATACTCAAGCCCCTGAGGACCAACGATAGTAAGCGGTAACTCTCTTCCCGCATTCCCAATCGTAAGCAATAACCCCGGCAAGCCTGAGATATGGTCTGCATGAAAATGTGTGATACAAATCACATCTAAGGATTTAAATCCCCACCCTTGCATCTTCATGGTAACCTGCGTTCCTTCACCACAATCAACCAATAATAATCGCCCGTTGATCCTTGTCAACATAGCCGTTAAAAATCGCCCAGGCATCGGCATCATTCCGCCAGTTCCAAGCAAACAAATATCAAGCATAACTTTCTCCTCTTAATCTTAAAAAATAACCGTTCTGCTTATCATATCCTATTCCTCCGTAAAATACAAGTTTTGCCCTTTAAATAGGCTTACTCCTAAAAATTTCACTCACTTTGCTAACATAAACCAATACCATATCTTCACTTTCACTTAAAGTACATACAAAACGTGCTACGCTTTCGCAATACCATCTGAAAAAGATGCTTTTATTCCTGTGTAAAATCAGTCACACCTGCCCCTTCGTACGAGATCAATCATATCATCATTCTACCTATATCATTTCTTTAAACAATTCTCTTTGTAAATTTTGCACAAAAACCTTACCCTCTGAATAAAAAATACTAAAGGGGTGTTTGAATGAGCAAAAAATGTCAAAGTTCACCAATCAAACTACTATGTGGTCTCATTTTGCTATCTTTAGGGGTAGGTATGCTTCTGGCAGTAATTATTCCTTACTGTATTCCATTGTTGTCCATCCTTTTTATTGCTGTCGGAGCATGGCTTGTGATTAATTTTAAATCTTCATAATAGATTATTTCGAAACGAAAAAAAGCCTATTTCCAAATTTGGAAAAAGGCTTTTACACTTTCGGCAAATTAAATTGCACGTGTAATTTTATTCGCACGCATACATCTTGTACAAACGTAAATTGATTTCAAATTACCACTGCTTTCAACAATTTTAACTTTCTTTACGTTAGGTTTCCATTTTCTATTCGCACGTCTACTAACCTGACTACGGTTAATGCTGATTCTATGACCTCTAATCTGGCCTTTTTCACAAATTTCACATTTAGCCATTGTCTGCACCTCCTCTACTAATGCCTATGTGACACAACAAAAATATTTTAGCAGAAAAAACAAAGTTTTGCAAGGGAAATCATCGAATAAATTAAGTTTTTTCTATTCATCTTAATTAATCCCGAGAACGGATCACAAAAAGATACCCATCCGTAAATCTAATCTGTGCCTCTTGCTTCGCCAAAACATTACTGACTGCAAGCATTTCATCGTCTAAGGCCAAGTCCCGGTCTTGTAACGGATACTCAAACCCTATAAGCGTAAGCCCTCTAACCACCATAGATAGGGGTATTGTTGAAACCAAATCACCAATCTCCCCACGTATCGTAGTCGGCTTATCAATTAACTCCACGCAGTTATTTTTATCAACGAGCCTGGCTCTAATTCCTTTTTTTAATAAACCCAACAGTAAATGGGCATTTGCTAAAGTATGGTCAAACCGGCTTCCAATCCCGCCAAATAGCACCACATCTTTCGCCCCTTTTTCCAATGCGAGCTCAATGCCAATTTGCATATCCGTTTGATCTTTTTTCGTAGGATATTGAAAAAAAGGAATATTTTTTGTCTTGTAGTATTCCAAAACTTCTTCACTTACAGAATCAAAGTCCCCCACAATATAGTCAGGTACTATATCCAATGCCTTTGCATGATGTAACCCTCTGTCGCAGCAAATAAACATATCCGTATCTTCAAAATATGCTTTGCAAAACGTATAGTCTGAAATTTCCGCACCAGCAAAAATAACTGCCTTCATTCTACTCATACTCCTTAAAAATCTCCATAAACTCCAAGGAAGCCTTTGCAATATCTTCTTTGCCAAATACCGCAGAACCCGCAACAATAACATTCGCCCCTGCGTCTAAAACAGTTCTTACATTTTCTTGCGTAACACCACCATCCACTTGGATATCAAACTTCAAGCCCATTTCCTTTTTCCAAATTGCCAATTGACGTACCTTTTGCATCTGATCTGCCATAAATTTTTGTCCGCCAAAACCTGGCTCAACACTCATAACCAAAATCATATCCACCTCTGCCAAATAAGGTTTCAATTCCTCTACAGGCGTATTCGGTTTGATCGTAATTCCAACCTTTGCCCCTGTCTCACGTATCAAATCAATCACGTTTTTAGGGTCTTTCGTTGCTTCTAAATGAAAATTGATAATATCCGCACCCGCCTCACGAAATGCATCGACATACTTTTCCGGTTCAACAATCATAAGATGAACATCAAAAACCATTTTGCTTGCATTTCGAATTCCTTTGATTACAGGAATACCAAAAGAAATGTTAGGTACAAAAACCCCGTCCATTACATCCAAATGTATATAAGATGTACCTGCATTTTCAATGAGTGCTAACTGCTCACCAATCTTTGTAAAATCAATAGAAAGCATAGATGGAGATAAGTAAATCGACATATTATCGTGTCCTTTCTTCTTCCTTTAGGTTTTGAAATATCGTAACATAGCGGTCATAACGCATCGGGTCAATCGCACTTCCTATTTCCGCCTTAATGGCACATTCCGGCTCATTCACATGAATACATCCATTGTAATAGCACTTGTGCACAAATGGCTCAAATTCTCTAAAATAATACTGCAATTTTTCGGATGGAATGTGATTTAAAAACAAAGACGTAAATCCTGGCGAATCCACAATATAACTATTTTCAGAAATAGAAATCAACTCGGCGTGCCTGGTCGTGTGGCGTCCTCGCTGTATTTTTTCACTAATCTCTCCTGTGTTTAATTCCAACCCAGGATAGGTAGCGTTAATTAAACTGCTTTTCCCCACACCCGAAGGTCCAGCAAAAACAGAAATCTTGTTTTCCAAAACCTTCCTTAATTCTTCCAAGGCAGTCTTTTCTTCTGCACTTGTGCAAACCACAGTATAGCCAGCTTTTTGATACATCTTAGCGACTTCTTCGTACTGCTTTTTCTTGTCCTTATCAATCTTGTTAATTACAATGACAATCTCTAGTTCTTGTTCTTCTGCAAGAAGTAAAAACCGATCCAATAAATCTAAATTCATATTCGGACTTTTTGCAGCAAACACAATCACCGCTTGGTCAACATTACTCACCCTTGGGCGAATGAGCTCGTTTCTTCTTTCCAATATTTCATCCAGACTCCCTTTTTTATTGCTCTCATCTAAAATGGAAATCCTCACATGGTCTCCAACCGTAGGCTTAATACCTTCTTTTCTAAAAATCCCACGGGCACGCGTTTCAAAAACACCACGTTCCGTATCAATGTAATAAAACCCACCAATACCTTTTACAATTACGCCCTCAAGCATATATCCGCCACCTTATCCAGAAAAATTCACATTTTGTGTCCACTGCAACGCATCATCAATATAGCAACTAACAGTACCACTACCTCGTCCCGTAATCGTAACAGTATAAGGGAACTGTGTTGCATTTCTCATTTCATCCACAACAGGGAAAAGACCGTCGGCATCATTTCGAACAACCCTTACATATAAGTCGCCTTCCGCGCCCGTAGGTGCAGTAATTGTAAAGATCTCACTTCCTGATGTAGGCTCACTGGTTTGGTTTGAATTTCCATTTTCATTCTCATTTCCATTCGAGCTAGTGGACCCTCCGCCATTACCATCAGGTGTTGTAACCGTAGCCTGACCCGAACTAATCACCAAGTTTACAACGCTTCCGTTAGGCACTTCTTGCCCAGCGCCTACAGTTTGTATCATAACCTTACCTTTGGCCACACTAGAACTTTCGGCGTAAGATACGTTTCCAACCGTCAAACCAACTGCCGCCAAATCACTTTTCGCCTGTTCTTCTGTTTTGCCTATCACATTAGGCACCTGAACTGTCTGGCTTTCTTCTCCTTTGCTCACCTTTAAAACAATGGTACTCTTTGCAGTAATACTTTGTCCTTTTTCTGGTGTTTGTTCTAATACAACACCAACCTCATCTTCTGTGCTAAATTCATACTCAATCGTTGGTGCCGTTCCAATTACGGCAATAATTTTTTCAGTAGCTGCCTTTTCTTGTAATCCAACTACAGAAGGCATCTCCTCAGAAGTCAAGCCAAGGCTAGTCTTAATTCCTACCTTCGTTCCAGAAGAAACCATAACCCCTTCCCCAACGGACTGATAAATAACACATCCTTCGTCAAAATAGCTACTGAAATCTTGTCCTTCTTCCACCAAAACAAGCCCCATCTCCTCTGCTGCTTGTTGTGCATCCTCCAAAGGAACGCCCATAAATGATGGTACACTAATATTTTTTTCCGATGAAGCAAAGCCACCGCTTAAATATTGCATCCCTAAAACAGAAATAACACCAATGATAACCAACGCCGTAGCAATGGCTGCAACTATGACTTTTTTCTCGTCCTTACGATCCTTTAAATTACCATAGTTCGTTTCTTTTTTAGGATTTCTACGTGTTTTTTTTGGTATTTTACTTGACTTCACCTGCTCAGCCTCCACATATTCATCCTCATACGGATCTTCTTTTGACAAACGTAATTTTTTACTGTATTTCTCAAAGCTAACCATAGGTGCATCGATTGGTGGCAACAAATCCTCGCTGTCCTCGCCCTTCATTCCATCAGCATATGTTTTTTTATTTTGCTTAATATACTCTAATTCTTTCTGATCTGCCACTTGAATTGTTTCTTCCAATTTTGGCTCTTGTTTTGACTCTTGTAAAGAGCTTTCCGCAACCGTTTCTTCCTTGTTTTCCTCTTGTTCTTGTAGTTCACGGATTTCTGCCGCTACCTCCGCTCTTCTTGAACGGCGTGCACCTTCCATTGTCGCTGCAGATGCATTTGCTATTGTTGCCGTAGTAACAGCGGCCTCTAACTCTTTTTTAACAGGTGCCTCTTTATGTAAAAATCCGCCTTCTGTATCCGTCCTTGCACGAATTAAATCAGATAACATTTGCTCAACTGTTGCGTAACGCTCATCCGCCTTTTTTGAAGTCGCCTTTTTGATCGTTCCCTCAATGGCCGGTGTGCAGTTGGGATTATATTGCTTGATGTCTGGCAAATCATCGTTAATATGCTTCAATGCAATCGAAACAGAATTTTGCCCTTGAAATGGCAAAACACCAGTAATCATTTCAAACATTGTAATTCCTAAAGAATAGATGTCACTTTTTTCATCCACATAACCGCCTCTTGCTTGTTCGGGCGAAAAATAATGAACAGACCCAGCGGCATTGGCCGTTGTGGTCATTGTAGACGCCGTTGCCGCTCTGGCAATGCCAAAATCAGTAACTTTAATGACACCGTCTGTGCCCACTAAAATATTTTGTGGTTTGATATCTCTGTGCACAATATTCGCCTTGTGTGCCTGCACAAGTGCAGAAGCAATTTGAATTGCTACATTCAAAGTAGAACGCGAATCAAAAGGTGCCTTTTGACGAATTGCTTGCTTTAACGTATCCCCATGGATATACTCCATAACAATATAATTCGTTTCGCCATCCTCGCCAACGTCGTAAACACGAACAATATTCGGATGAGAAAGTCTGGCTGCAGAGCAAGCCTCCGAACGAAATCTATCTATAAATTCATCATCCTCAACAAATTCCTCTCGTAACACCTTAATGGTAACATATCGGCTTAACTTCTTATCTCTTCCCCTGTAAACCATTGCCATGCCACCAGAACCAATTTTCTCTATAATTTCATATCTATCCCCAAGGATAGTACCTGGATTTAACAACATTCCGCCTTACCTCCTACATCAACCAAAATCAAGGAAATATTATCATATCCGCCTCGTTCATTGGCCATTTCAATCAGTCTTTGTGCTTTCTTTTCCAGTTTTACTCTCTTTCCAATAACTTCTGCCATGTCTTGATCCGATAATGCACCAGAAAGACCATCCGTACAAAGAAGTAATATATCACCTTTTGTCACCTTTTCCACAATTGTGTCTACTTCAATCGTTTCTTTAATCCCTACCGCACGGGTAATGATGTTTCGTTTTGGATGCGTTGCCGCTTCTTCTCTTGTAATCGAACCTAGTTTCACCAACTCCATCACAAAAGAATGGTCCGTCGTAAGAGGGCGTAATTCCTTATCCCGAAATAGATATGCACGGCTGTCTCCTGCATAAGTAACAAACAATTTGCCATCTTGTATTGCCGCTGCAACCATGGTCGTTCCCATCTCAGCAAATTCTCTTTGAGAATTAGACTTGTCGTAAACAGCCTTGTTTGCAAGCACCATCGCCTCTGTCAATAAGTCTGGAATATCCTCTTGAGAATGTATATCTCTCTCCATTCTTATATATTGTAAAAAAGATTCAATGGCATACCCACTTGCCACTTCCCCTGCGTTGCAACCTCCCATTCCGTCGGCAACAATAAAAAGATTTTGAATATCATCCGTGGAAGAAGGTACAAAAATCGCATCTTCATTATTCTTTCTGCACTTGCCAATATCACTGACCCCAACCGCTTTCAAACTATCCACCTCCTGGGTGTAAAACATATATTATATTTTCAAAAAATAGTACTAATCTAAAGTTCCAATACCTCAGCCATTTCCTATCGTTTATCTTTTAAATGACTGCGTCTAAGTTGCCCGCAAGCAGCATCAATGTCAGTGCCAAGTTTTCTTCGAATGGTCGTTTCCACGCCATTTTCCTGTAAAATAGCAGCAAACCTCTTTACTCTATCATTTGAACTTTTCATATAATCTACCTCTTTGACGTCATTGATAGGAATTAAATTCACATGACAAAGCATATGTCGAAGTTTCAAAGCCAATTCTTTTGCACAAGCATCGCTGTCGTTAACTCCTTGCATCATAGCATATTCAAAAGTAATTCGACGTTTTGTCTGTTCTGTATAATCAAAGCAAGTAGCCAAAAGCTCCTCCATCGGATTTCCCTTTGCTACAGGCATAATTTTTCTTCTAATTTCATCATTTGGTGCGTGTAAAGATACGGCAAGCGTAATCTGTAAATGCTCTTTTTTCAGACGGTTCATCTTCTCCGTAAGTCCGCAAGTAGAAAGTGTAATGTGCCTCTGACCCATATTCTGCCCCTCTGAATCATTAATTAAGCGGATAAACTTCACAACACTCTCATAATTATCCAAAGGCTCACCACTACCCATTAATACAACACCATGAATTCGTTCACCGCAATCCTTTTGTATTTCATAAACCTGAGAAAGCATCTCAGCTGCTGATAAATTCCTCTCCACGCCGTCTATTGTAGAGGCACAAAATTTACATCCCATACGGCAACCTGCTTGCGTTGAAATACAAACCGTATTTCCATGCTCATACTTCATCAGTACACTTTCAATAACCGACTCATTCTCCAAAGCAAACAAATATTTTCTAGTCCCATCAATTTCAGACACCAATCGCCTAACTACCTCAACCACACCAATCGTTGCGTTGTGTTGAAGTTTATCTCTCAAACTCTTTGAAAGGTTTGTCATCTCATCAAAGGATAAAACCTGTTTTTGATGAATCCACTGAAAAAGTTGCTTCGAACGAAATTTTGGTTCTCCCAATTCCGCCAGAAAAAGCTCTATTTCCTTTAAATCCATCGACTTTAAATCTACTTTTTCCATGGCAACTTATCCCTTTCTTATCAATTTTGCAATAAAAAATCCATCCGTTTTACTTATGTGTGGTAACAAAGTGATGTGACCTTCTTTGGCAGTTTCTTGCCAAAGCTCTTTGGGTAAATACTCTGTAATGTCCTCTGTAACAAAATCGGGATGATTTTTTAAAAACCACTCCACATTTTTTTCATTCTCCTTCTTGCAAAGTGTACAGGTGCTATAAACCAATACACCTCCTGGTTTTACATACTTTGCAGCATTTTCTAAAATTTCACGCTGAATAGGCACTAGTGCGTCAATCTCATCACCATTTTTCTTCAATCGAATGTCAGGTTTTTTCCCCATAAGCCCCAATCCAGAACAAGGTGCATCCACCAACACACGGTCAAATCTGTCTGCATAATCCTCATTCCATTGTGTTGCATCTTGTTGCCTTGGTTCAATGATGGTTATTCCTAATCTCTCTGCACCTTGTAAAATAAGGTCTACTTTGTGCTCGTAAATATCACCACATACCAAACTGCCTTTGTTTTCCATATACTGGGCAATGGTAAAGCTTTTCCCACCGGGAGCGGCACAAAGGTCGAGTATTGCCTCTCCCTTTTGCGGGTCCATAATTTTTACCGCAAGCTGAGAGCTTTCATCTTGCACATGGAATAAACCGGCTCTAAAATCTCTACTTCCGCCAATGTCTGACGTTTTCTTTAAGTGAAGGCATTCCGCAACGATATGCCCTTCCTTCACAACTGTTCCAGCTTTTTCCAATGTCGCTCTTAGCAATGCCCTCTTTGTCTGTAACGTATTTACTCGAATGGTTACATCTGGTGAGACGTTATTTGCCAAACAAAGTTTCTCTGTTTCTTCATATCCAAAATATGCAATCCACATTCTAATCACCCAAAGAGGATGAGAATATTGAATACATAAAAATTCAGCAGTTCCTTCTTTTGGCAAAATAATATTTTCTGCCTCTCGTCCAATGGTTCGCAAAACTCCATTTACAAATCCTTTTAACATACCCAAGCCTCTTGCCTCAATCAGCTTAACCGCCTCATTGCACGCAGCAGAATTGGGGATTTTCATAAAGTGCATCTGATACACAGCCGTACGTAGCACCGCCAAAATCCAAGGTTTCATTTTTTCCGTTTTGGTTTTAGAAAATTGATTGATCACATGGTCAATAAAATATAAATTTCGTAATGTGCCATTCACAATTTCCGTCACCAAAGCTCGGTCCTGCGCAGACAAAGCACCGTTTTGTTTCAACAGTCTGCGTAAAGCCATATTATTATATGCACCCTCGTCCATGATTTCAGTCATCGCCTGGGCTGCAATTTCTCTTGGGTTAATCTGTATCATTCTTCTTACTCCTTTGTAGGAATTTTCTAGTCCAAATATATAATCTATTAAATTATTATTATAAATGATTATACGACATAGGGCAACATTTTTCGCCATTTTCAATAGCCATTCCCTCTAAAGCGAGCATAACAAAAGGCTGATTTTTCTTTTGAAAGAATCAGCCTTTATCATATTCTTAATCTCGTCTACCAAAAATAATAAGCAAACGTAATAATTGAGCAACCGCTGCAATAGCCGCTGCCACATAAGTGAGTGCCGCCGCTCTTAAAACCTTTTTAGCACCACCAATTTCGTCTTGATCCAAGAAATTTTGGTCTACCAAAAGAGTAATCGCTCTAGAAGATGCATTAAACTCTACAGGTAATGTAATCAAAGTAAACGCAACCGACATAGCAAAGAATATAATCCCCATTTGAATCATCATATTACTACTGCTACTATTGATAAGCATACCAAAAAAAATCAAAGGAAATGCCATTTTTGATCCCAAGTTTGCAACAGGAACCAAAAGGCTTCTCAAAGAAAGCGGACCATATCCCACATCGTGCTGAATTGCGTGTCCTGTCTCATGGGCAGCTACACCCAAAGCCGCTACAGACTTGCTGTCATAAACACTCTGAGAAAGACGTAACGTCTCCGTACGAGGGTCATAATGATCTGTCAAATTCCCTGCAACTCTTTCCACCTTAACATTATAAATAC
>JBKEAS010000140.1:0-2477 GCA_047972635.1 Anaerotignum sp. | reverse complement strand
TTTGCCGATTGCCATGCGTTTATGGAAAGCTGCGAAACCGTGCTAGAACAAAAAACCTACATGGGTCAACTTCTAAAATGTATCCCTCTTTTAATGGCAAGAGATAAATTCTATTCCGAGGTAAAGCAGTGCCTAAATGTTGCCTTTGCAGGAGAAAACAAAGCATTTATCGCCACATCTTTAAAAGCCTTTGAAGGATTTTGTTGCCCCGAAACCAATCCGCTTTATGGCAAATATTTCGGTGAAATTGCTGAGGCTTTGGGTGAAAAACGTATGCTTTTACCCCATAAGCTAACCGATGAAAAACTCACAATTGCCTATGATGAAATGAACCTATTATTTGAGAGCTTAGAAGACATCGAAGAATATTTTTCTTGTATCCTTCATGACATTAACTCTTTGGTTTTGATGCTATACCTTTCCTACTCTTTCACCGACCTCACACAAAAAGAGGTTGCGCACGCAGATTTGTACCATGCCGTTTGCGAATTTGTAAGTGGCGAATGGAATTTAACAGAAAAAGCAGCCTATTTAGATACCTTAAAAGAACAGCTAGAAGTTGCCGTAGAACCTGTAATCGATCAGGCTAACCAAATTGGACGTAAAGAATACGAATTATTACAAAAAGTGGGCTCTTTTGAACACTTTAACGAAGATACAAAGAAAGTTCTTATGACAGAAGAATTTATTCGGGAGTGTTTCTTTGGAACCCTCAATGATGAATTATTCCGTTTTGATCTTCCGCAAGACTTACCTCCTGCCACGCAAGAAGAAAAAAATATCTTATTTGATGCCTTTATTGAAAAAACAAGAAACAGCTTTGATACGCTTCCCGTTCAAACAAGAAAAGTTGCTATGCAAACCCTTATGGGCGCATTGCCACCAGTTTGCACCATACAAGATGTGATGGATCGCTTAATGGAAGCAATTGATAACACTTCTTCTTATGAACAAAAAATATTAATTGTAGATAAAGTTGGCGTAATCTTTGCCGACCATGGATACCAGTCTATCGTAAAAGAACAAGATGGCCATCACGACCACCATGATTGTAATTGTGGGCATGACCACCATGATCATCACAATTGCAACTGTAATCATGATCATCACGACCACCACCATCATTGATCATGCCAACGCAAAAAAGGAGACGACTTATGTTGACATTTAACCATTATAATTTTAATGTCCTAGACTTGGAAAAAAGTATAAAATTCTATTCCGATGCCCTCGGCCTAAAGGAAGTGCGTAGAACGGAAGCACCTGATGGGAGTTGGAAATTAGTCTACCTAGGTGACGGCGTGACCGCTTTCACACTAGAGCTAACTTGGTTAAGAGACCGAAAAGAGCCTTATAACCTTGGCGAAAACGAATTTCACCTTGCATTCAAATCCGAAGATTTTAATGCCGCACACCAAAAACATAAAGATATGGGTTGTATTTGCTTTGAAAACCCTGATATGGGCATTTATTTCATCAATGATCCAGATAATTATTGGATTGAAGTCATTCCAAACTAATAAAAATAAAGGGTGGAAACATGTTTGGTTTCTACCCTTTTATTTTTATTGTCACATTTGATATATAAGCCCAACTAATCCTACATTCTTGTTTACATATTTACTTGTTCTCTTAAAACCGCCTTGCATACCCACACCTCTTACAAAGTTCTTCGCTCGGTTTACGAATGGAAAACCCTTCGTAAAGTGCCTGTGCCCGCTTGCCTGACAAAATGTCATGAAGTGGCATCAAGATAATATTCCCAAGTGCAATATCTCCTCGGCTATCCAAACAGCACGGCACTACCGTCCCATCACATAAAATCGCAATTTGTTTACGCATACCATAGCAAAAAACAGGCTCTTGTGTGGGTACCTCATCCATACTAGGCCATGTAAAACGCTCTGCCTTCCCCAGAAAAAGCTTCGGCAAAAGCTTGGTACTACCTGCTTCACAAATATTACGCATAGCCGCCTCTTGCGCCCCACCGTCTAGCCCTAACACATGGCACAAAGAGCCAAACATACCCTCATTGTCAATGTCGTCTGCCCCTAAATTCCAAATTCTTAATTCACACAAAATCCCTTTGTTTGTTGCATGCTTAGCAAACAGTGCCACATCTTGTAAATAAAGCTCCATACTATATGGGCTATCTTTCTCCATGCTATGCAACGATATACTAACCTTTCGCAACGCAGGTGCATTCAATAAGATCTCTTGTGCCTTCGCAAGTAATGTGCCATTTGTCGTAATGTTTACAAACATATCAAACTCATGTGCTATTGCCAAAATCTCTTTCAACTGCGGATGCATCAAAGGCTCACCTAACACATGTAAATATATATGGTCGGTATATGGTTTTATTTGTTCAAGAATATGTGAAAACTCATCAACATCCATAAATCTGGATGTACGCACATTGCCAATACAAAAACTGCACCTCAAATTGCACACATTCGTAATTTCTATATAAATAC
>JBKEAS010000116.1:0-15386 GCA_047972635.1 Anaerotignum sp. | reverse complement strand
GATGATACAGAAAAAATGATTCCTCTTTTGGAAAAAGGCGATATATTAAAAGCAGAAGAACTTTTACCTGAACAACACTTCACACAGCCGCCGGCACGGTTTACAGATGCTTCTTTGATTAAAACATTAGAAGAAATTGGCGTAGGGCGTCCTAGTACCTATGCACCAACGCTAACGACTATTTTGGCACGTCATTATGTGGTTAAGGAGACAAAAAACCTTTATCCAACGGAATTGGGTGAGGTGGTAAATGATATCATGAAAAATTATTTTGGTGATATTGTTGATATTGACTTTACTGCAAATATGGAAAAACGCTTAGACGAAATTGCCGTTGGACATGAAGAATGGAAACAAGTTATTCGAGATTTTTATCCTGGTTTTAAAGAATGTGTAGAGGATGCACGTGAAAAACTGGCAAAAGTTGAAATCAAAGATGAAGAAAGCGATATTATTTGCGAAAAATGTGGCAGAAACATGGTGATCAAATATGGCAGGTATGGAAAATTTTTGGCTTGTCCCGGTTTTCCAGAATGCCAAAATGCGAAACCTTTCTTTGAAGAGGCTGGTGTAAATTGTCCTGAATGCGACGGTAAAGTTTTAATCAAAAAGACTAAAAAAGGTCGTGCTTATTATGGCTGTGAAAATAATCCAGAGTGCGGATTTATGTCTTGGAACAAACCGACAGGGGAAAAATGCCCCGTTTGCTCTAGTTATTTGGAAGAAAAAGGAAGGAAAAAGAATGCAAAGATCGTTTGCTCTAATGAAAAGTGCGGTTTTATAAAAGAAATACCCGTTAGTGAAGAAAAAGAAGCGTAAACATTCAATTATTTTACAATAAGTGGTTGTATTTTATATTTGTATATGATATAATCCCCTAGGTAACTTAAAAACACACTCATTCGTTGTTTAGAGAAAAGGTGCCGATACTTTCGGTTTCTCGAAGTAAGAATGAGGCGGACTAACCACAGGAGGTGCGCTATGGGCGTAATTTCAATGAAACAACTATTAGAAGCTGGTGTTCACTTTGGTCATCAGACAAGAAGATGGAATCCTAAAATGGCTGAATACATCTTCGCTGAAAGAAACGGTATCTACATCATCGACTTACAGAAAACTGTAAAAAAGGTTGATGAAGCTTATGCTGAAATCTGTAAAACAATTGCAGACGGTGGCGAAATTTTATTCGTAGGTACAAAGAAACAAGCACAAGAATGTATGAAAGAAGAAGCTGAAAGATGTGGTATGTACTTCGTTAACCAGAGATGGTTGGGTGGTATGCTCACTAACTTCACTACAATCAAAAAGAGAATTGCAAGATTAAAAGAATTAGAAAAAATGCAAGCAGATGGTATTTTTGAAGTTTTGCCTAAAAAAGAAGTTGCAGCTTTGATGCATGAGATGGAAAAGTTGGAAAAGAACTTAGGCGGTATCAAAGACATGAAAAAAGTACCAGAAATGATGTTTGTTGTTGATACAAGAAAAGAAAGAATTGCTGTTCAGGAAGCTCACACTTTGGGTATTCCTATCGTTGCGATCGTTGATACAAACTGTGATCCGGATGAAATCGATTACGTTATCCCTGGTAACGACGATGCAATTCGTGCAGTAAAATTGATTGCTGCTAAGGTTGCAGACGCTGTTTTGGAATCCAAACAAGGCGAACAAGAAGCTACACCTGCTGAATAAGCAGTAAATAATTTTCACCAGGCATTTGCCCGAGCTTCAGCCAACTTACGGGCTGGAGCTCTTTATATTATATTTGAAAATACGGAGGGAAAAACATGGCTATTACAGCAGCAATGGTTAAAGAATTAAGAGAAGTTACAGGCGTTGGTATGATGGACTGTAAAAAAGCATTGTCTGAAACAGACGGTGATATGGAAAAAGCGATTGAGCTTTTAAGAGAAAAAGGTCTTGCGGCTTCCGCAAAAAAAGCAGGACGTATTGCTTCTGAAGGTATCGTAGGTATCTACTTAAGCGATGATAACAAAACAGGTGCAATCGTAGAAGTTAACTCTGAAACAGACTTCGTTGCAAAAAATCAACTTTTCCAGGATTATGTTGTTGCAGTTTCTAAACAAGCTTCTACAACCACAGCAGCTGATGTGGATGCATTTTTCGAAGAAACATGGGCTTTGGATCCTCAATACACAGTAAAAGAAGCTTTAAGCCAGCAAGTAGCTGTTATTGGCGAAAACCTTAATATCAGACGCTTTGCAAAGTTTGAAAAAACACAGCCTGGTAAATTGGTAGAATATACTCATGGTGGCGGTAGAATTGCTGTTTTAATTCAGTTGGCTTGTGCAAATGAAGATGACAAGTTGGTAGAATTAGGTAAAAATATTGCAATGCAAATTGCAGCTATGAATCCTAAATTTACAGCTGAAACAGATGTTCCTGGCGATTTTATTGAAAAAGAAACAGAAATCTTGACACAGCAAGCAAAAAATGATCCTAAAAATGCAAGCAAACCAGATCAAATTATCGCAAAGATGATTGAAGGTAGATTGAAAAAAGAATTGAAAGAAATTTGTTTGTTGGAACAGCCTTATGTAAAAGATGGCGATTTGACAGTTCAAAAATATATTGATGCTGTTGCAAAAGAAGTTGGTGCACCTATTCAGATCGTAAGCTTTGTTCGTTACGAAACAGGTGAAGGCTTAGAAAAGAAAGAAGAAAACTTTGCAGATGAAGTTGCAAAGGCTATGTCCTAATCGAATGTATAAAAGTGAAAAGAAACGCCAACTATATGGCGTTTCTTTTTTACGAAAATTTAATAACATATCTAAAATCAAGAAAAAAATATATATCTTTTAACTGATATGCGTAATAAAAATATGGTCTACATAAATGAAGGACAATCTATATTAAAAAGACGTCAAAACTTGTTGGATTTTAGATTATAAAATGAAAAAAAGTAGAATTTTCATTGAAATTGTGATACATTAGAGTAGTAAGGAGGCTGTTATCAATGTACAAGAGAATTATCCTTAAATTGAGTGGAGAGGCTTTGGCTGGCGATAAAGATGGGATTGCTTTTGATGATACTATTATTTGGGGATTGATTTCCCAAATCAAAGAAGTGATGAAAAATGGAACACAGGTTTGTCTTGTTGTTGGCGGAGGCAATTTTTGGCGTGGAAGAAGTGCTACTTCTGAAATGGATAGAACAAAAGCAGATCAAATTGGAATGCTGGCAACAGTGATGAATGCTATTTATCTAGCGGATGCGTTTAGACAAAATGGTGTTTTAGCAACAGTTCAGACACCAGTTCCTTTTGCTACTATGACAGAGTTGTTTTCAAAAGATAATGCACAGGCTCGCTTGGAAAATGGAGAAGTTTTAATTTTTGCGGCAGGTATAGGACATCCGTTCTTCTCGACCGATACAATTACAGCCTTAAGGGGTGCAGAACTTGATGTGGACGGGCTATTTTTTGCAAAGAATATAGATGGTGTCTATGATGATGACCCTGCACTTAATCCGAATGCGAAAAAGATCGATATAATCAAATCAGAAGATATTGTGAAACATAATCTAAAAGTGATTGACATGGCTGCGGCAAATCTTTGCTTTGAGAGAAAAATTCCAGTGGTTATTTTTGGTTTAAATGAAGATAGAAGCATCATTCGTGCAGTAAATGGTGAAAAAATCGGCACAATGGTTACAGTTTCTTAACGTATAATTATAGGAGGCAAATATTATGGCATCTGAATTACTCAAACCTTATGAAGAAAAAATGGAAAAAACTGTTATAGCTTTGGTAAACGACTATGCAACAATTCGTGCAGGTCGTGCAAACCCTCATGTACTTGATAAAATCACAGTAGAATACTATGGCACGCCAACACCGATAAACCAAGTGGGTAGCGTTTCTGTTCCAGAAGCACGTATTATTCAAATTCAGCCTTGGGATGCAACCGTTTTAAAGGCAATCGAAAAAGCAATCAATGCATCCGATTTGGGCATCAATCCAAATAACGATGGCAAAGTAATTCGCCTTGTTTTCCCTGAATTAACAGAGGACAGAAGAAAAGATTTAACAAAAGATGTAAAGAAAAAAGCAGAAAACTCCAAAATTGCTATTCGTAATATTAGACGAGATGCACTAGATGCTTTCAAAAAAATTGAAAAGAAAAAAGAAATTGCAGAAGATGAGTTGAAAAATTTGGAAGATGAAGCGCAAAAACTTACAGATAGGTTTGTTGCAGAATTGGACAAAAAATGCGAAGAAAAATGTAAAGATATTCTTGCTGTATAAGCAAATATAACTGCCCCTCTCAAAAAAGAGGGGCATTGTTACACGGAGGAAAGTTATGTTTTTTCAAAAAAAGACAGAAAAATTAGACATAGATACTTCTCGCTTGCCAAAGCATGTTGCCATTATTATGGATGGAAATGGTAGATGGGCGACAAAACGATCTTTACCAAGAAAAGCGGGACATAAAGCAGGAGCAGAGGCACTTGAACGAATTATAACTGAAGCCAACAACATGGGCATAAAACATCTTACAGTGTATGCGTTTTCAACTGAAAACTGGAAGCGTTCTGATGAAGAAGTAACCGCAATTATGGATCTATTACGCCAATATTTAAAGAATTATTTCAAGCGTTTTTTGAAAGACAGTATAAAAATAAGGATAATTGGTGAAATTACTCGCTTAGATGAGGATATTCAAGAACAAATTAAAGATATCGAAAAAAAATCTGAAGATAAAGATGGAATGACAGTTCATATTGCAATAAACTATGGTGGCAGAGACGAACTGCGTAGAGGGATAACAAAAATAGCACAACAAGTTGCGAGCGGAAATTTATCTCCTGAGAATATATCAGAAGATATCATTGAATCCTATTTGGATACAGCGGGTGTTCCCGATCCTGAATTACTTATACGAACAAGTGGCGAAGAACGAATTAGCAATTTCTTGTTATGGCAAGTCGCTTATTCTGAATTTTATTTCACAGATGTATTATGGCCAGATTTTGGTAAAAAAGATTTAGAAGAAGCAATTTATTATTATCAAAACCGAGAACGCCGCTTCGGCGGAAGATAACATTGAGGTGACTTTTATTGAAAACTAGAATAATTTCCGCTGTGTTGCTTTTTCCCATTTTAATTTTGATTGTTATTGCTGGAGGGCTTTGGCTAAAAGCATCAATCATTTTTTTAGGCTTAATTGGAATGCATGAGTTTTATCAAGCATTTTCTCAAAAAAATAAAGGATTGCATATTATTGGTTATTCGTTTGCATTATTTTATGGACTGTTTATGGACAAAATTATAAATGTATCGAATTACTTTAATATTTTTGTGTCGCTTTTTCTAGTGGTGCTATTGATTTATACAGTTATTTGTCATAATAAAACAAATGCCTTGGATGCGATGACGGGCTTTTTTGGATTTTTCTATGTTTTTTTCCTATTATCCCATATTTATTTAATTCGTGAATTTGCTTATGGGAAATATTTAGTATGGTTGGCCTTTATTGGAGCTTTTGGCTGTGATACTGGTGCGTATTTTGTAGGAATAACAATGGGAAAACATAAATTAATTCCATCTCTTAGCCCTAAAAAAACCATAGAGGGTTCTATTGGTGGCATCGTAACAGCTACTTTGCTTTCACTGGGTTACGGGGTTATTATTGGAAACATGGTGGTTTTTGATAATGTAAATTTGTTATTATTATGCGGGCTATCAGGATTTTTTGGTTCTTTTTTGGCACAGATTGGAGACTTAGCTGCCTCAGCTATGAAAAGATTTACGTCCATTAAAGATTTTGGAAAGCTAATACCGGGGCATGGTGGTGTGTTGGATCGCTTTGATAGTGTTATTTTGATTTCACCAGTTCTATATTACATTATGTTCTTCTTAATTAAGTAAAACCATAAGAGGTAAGAGAAAATGAGAGAAATTTCAATTTTAGGTTCAACTGGCTCTATCGGTACACAAACGCTTGAAGTAATTGATAACTTAAGCGATATAAAGGTAGCTGGAATTAGCGGAAACTATAATATTGATTTATTAGAAAAACAGGCAAGGAAGTATAAGCCTCGTTTGGTTGCTGTTATGGATGAAATTTTAGCCAAAAAGCTGAATGATCGTATTTCCGATATGGATACAAAAATTTTAAGTGGAATGGAAGGGCTTATTGAAGTTGCTACAATCAATTCGGTGGATACTGTAGTCACTTCCGTCGTAGGAAATGTTGGATTAAAACCAACTTTTGAAGCCATTTTGGCTGGGAAAAATATTGCCTTAGCAAATAAAGAAACTTTGGTTTCTGCAGGTCAATTGGTGATGGACTTAGCTAAGAAACAGGGTGTTTTTATTTATCCTGTAGATAGCGAACATTCCGCTATATTTCAATCTTTACAAGGAAATCAAGAAAATTCTATTTCCCGTATCTTATTAACAGCTTCTGGTGGTCCTTTTCGAGGAAAGAGTAGAGAAGAATTAAAAAACATGACAGCTGCCGATGCTTTAAAACATCCGAATTGGTCCATGGGTAAAAAAATCACCATCGATTCGGCAACCCTTATGAACAAGGGTTTAGAAGTTATGGAGGCAAAGTGGCTTTTTGATGTATCCACCGATCAAATTGAAGTTTTAGTTCATCCACAAAGCATTCTTCATTCTGCAGTAGAGTATGAAGATGGTGCGATTATTGCACAAATGGGAGAGCCGGATATGAAAGTGCCTATTCAATATGCCTTAACATATCCTAAAAGAATAAAAAGCCCGTTTCCTCGGGTGGATTTCACAAAACGTAATCAATTAACTTTCGAAAAACCAGATATGAAAACATTTCGTTGTTTGGCATTGGCTTATCATGCACTTGAAATAGGTGGAACGCTTCCCGCGGTATTGAATGGTGCAAATGAGATTGCTGTTGAGAAGTTTTTAAACGGAAAAATTTCATTTTTACAAATTTCTGAATTGATAGAACAAACTATGAATGCATATACTGTAAAATATGAATATACTTTAGACGATTTATTAGAAGCAGACAAATGGGCAAGACAATTTGCTACAAATTTTGTATTCTGATAAACGAGAGGAGGCTGGGGCTTGTTCTCCATTATTATTTCACTGATTTTACTTGGTGTACTTGTCATTGCACATGAATTTGGGCACTATATTGCTGCAAAGAAAAACGGAATACTTGTTGAAGAATTTTCGATTGGTATGGGAACTAAAATTTATTCTCGCCAAAAAGGGGAGACAGAGTTTAGTATTCGACTTTTACCACTAGGTGGTTTTTGCCGTATGCAAGGCGAAGGAGAAGATGGTACAAATGGACCACGTTCTTTCCTAAACAAATCCGTTGGTGCTCGTCTTGTTGTTATGGCTGCTGGCTCTTTTATGAACTTCTTCTTGGCGCTTGTCTTAATATTTGGGCTTACTTCAACTTCTTATATGGCTGTGCCTGTAATTAATGAAGTTTTGCCAAATACGCCAGCAGAAGAAATTGGGCTGCAATCTGGCGATGAAATTCATAGCATAAACGGAAAACGTATCCATATATACGATGAATTAGAAGCACAAATCTATAAAAATGGTGGCGAGGAGTTATCTTTAGATATTCTTAGGGACGGCAAATTATATTCTCATAAAGTGACACCTCAATATGATGCGGAACGCAGTGGTTATTTAATTGGTTTTGTTCCGAAAATAGAAGTTGGCCTGTTTTCTGAAAATGTAGAAGGCTATGATCGTACGTCTGTATTTGAAACGGTTCGTTACAGCTATTATTCCATGCTAAATTATATCAAACTGACTGCAGAAGGATTGGCACGTGTATTTACCTTTACTGCTGAAAAAGAGGAATTTGGCGGACCAATTACCATCGTAAAAATGGTAGGCGATAGCTACGAGGCTGGATTAAGTACCAGTGTAAAGGCCGCAATACAAAATGTGGTTTATATCGGTGCTGTCTTAAGTGCCAATTTAGGTGTGTTAAATCTATTCCCTATACCTGCTTTGGACGGTGGGAAAATTTTATTCTTGCTCATTGAGGCACTTCGTGGTAGGCCTTTAAACCCTGAAATGGAAAATCGAATTCACTTTGTTGGTTTTGCTTTTTTGATGGGGTTAATGATATTTGTCCTATATGGAGATATTATGAAAATTTTTGCATAAATAAAAAATGGGTTTATGTGTGTGCATCCGTAAACCCATTTATATTGCCAAAATAATTTTTGCCCAAATGAATGTCATTAGGGCTTTTTTTCGTTTTATTTCTTAAGAATGAAAAGAAATAGAGCCAAACTAAAAACTATTTGTTATAATATTGAGATGATAACAGTGTTGTATTGTAAAAAGGATGTGGACAAAATGTTTCGTAAAATGACAAAAGAAATACAAGTAGGAGATATAAATATAGGTGGAGGAAATCCTATTGTTATACAATCTATGTGCAATACGGATACAAGAGATGTTGCAGCAACAGTAGCACAGATATTAAGCCTTGAAGAAGCCGGCTGTGAAATGGTTCGTGTTGCAGTTTTAGATATGGAAGCAGCAAATGCTATTGAAGAAATCAAAAAACAAATCCATATTCCTTTGGTAGCAGATATTCACTTTGACTACACCTTGGCACTTCGTGTCATGGAATTGGGAATTGACAAAGTAAGAATTAACCCTGGTAATATTGGCGATGAAACACGTATCAAGCAAGTAGTTGAAAAAGCCAAAGAAAAGAAAATTCCAATTCGTATTGGCGTCAATAGTGGTTCGTTGGAAAAAGATCTGGTAAAAAAATATGGAGGTGTAACCCCTGAGGGTCTGGTAGAAAGTGCACTTCGTCATGTGCAAATTTTAGAAAAATTAGAATTTTACGATATTGTGGTATCTATCAAGGCATCGGATGTATCCTTCTCGCTAGAGGCATATAAGTTGTTATCGCAATCAATTAATTATCCAATTCACGTGGGAATTACAGAAGCAGGAACCGTTTATAGTGGCAGTATCAAATCTGCTGTAGGAATTGGAGCAATTCTTGCCAGAGGTATTGGTGACACCATACGTGTTTCGCTAACAGGAGATCCTGTAGAAGAAATTCGTGCAGCAAAAGAGATTTTAAAATGCCTTGGTCTACGAAAATTTGGAATAGAATTCATTTCTTGTCCAACTTGTGGAAGAACGCAGATAGATTTAATCTCTATTGCAAATGAGGTCGAAAAACTTTGTATGGGAATTGATAAAAACATCAAGGTAGCTGTTATGGGTTGTGTTGTAAACGGTCCTGGTGAAGCAAGGGAGGCAGATGTCGGGATCGCAGGCGGAAATGGCGAAGGACTCCTCTTTAAAAAAGGAATCATTATTAAGAAAGTGAAAGAAGACGAATTGATTTCGGTCTTGATGGAAGAAATCGAAAATTATTAACAGAAAGGTGGGGTGATATGACAGTACAAAGTTTTGATCAAGTTTTTCAGAAGCTCTCCTTATCTGTTGCAACGAAAGAAGCTTTTTGTGCCACAGAGGTAACAAGCCTAACAATCTTTAAAAAAGAACGTACGGTTGTCTTAGATATTGTTTCTCCAAGGTTAATTTCTTTTCATGAAACTGAGCAGTTTAAAAAGGAACTTAGTCAATCTTTGCCAGGAATAAAAGAGGTCAAATTGTCGTTAAAATACAGGATAGATAATTATAATGATCATAGTTTTATGACATCATATTGGGATAATATTAAGGCGTATATCTCACAACAAAGTAAAATTTGTTCTGGAATTATGTCTGACGCCGATTGGAATTACGCAGACGAAAAGCTAATTATTTACGTTAAAAACAATATGGCATACTACATGGCACAAAAAAAATTTGACACTGATTTAGTAGAAATGATCAAACAAGAAACAGGGCAAACACTTGCTATTCAATTTAAAAATACATCTGCATCAGAAAAAGAAATGGAAGTATTTGAGCAAAAAAAAGAAGCAAGAGCAAACGATTTCTTGGAAAAAATTGTTGCAGCACAAGAAGCTGTCGAACAAGAAAAATCAGCGGCGGAGGTTGCTGGTGCCTCTGATTCTGTGCAAAAAGGTATTTTATTTGGCAAGGAATGCGTAGGGGTTAGAGTTTCTATTTCCGACAGTAAGACAGTTGGCGAGGCTGTCGTGATTGAGGGGAATATTTTTAATATAGAAACAAGAGAAATCAAGGGAGAAAAGTACATTGTATCCTTTGATATTACAGACAAAACAGACTCTACCACTGTAAAATTTTTTGTAAAGAAAAATATTTATGATAGTGAATTGCAAAAACATTTGAAAACAGGTGCTTGCATTAGAGCACAAGGTGATGTGCAGTTTGACAAGTATGCCAAAGAAATAAATATTATGGCGAAAAATATCAATATGGCAAAATCTGCCCCGCCTCGTATGGATCACAGCCAAGAAAAAAGGGTTGAGTTACATTTACATACACAGATGAGCAGCATGGACGGTATTACACCTGTAAAAAATTACATTCAATGTGCCATTGACTGGGGGCATAAAGCCATTGCTATAACAGACCATGGTGTTGTGCAAGCCTTCCCAGATGCCATGAATGCCGCAAGCAAGTCGGATCTGAAAGTCATATATGGTATAGAGGCTTATTTGATAGATGATTTGGGAAGTGTTGTTTCCATGTCGAAAGGACAAAATTTAGATGATGCTTTTGTGGTCTTTGATATAGAAACGACTGGCCTTTCGAAAGAAACAGAACGAATTACGGAAATTGGTGCAGTAAAACTTGTAAACGGAAAAATTGTAGATCGCTTTAGTAGTTTCGTAAATCCAGAAAAGTCTATTTCACAAGAAATCACAAAAATCACGGGCATAACAGACGAAATGGTTGCAGATGCGCCTAAAATACAAGAAGTGCTTCCGGCGTTTTTAAAATTTGCAAAAGATGCTGTTCTAGTGGCACATAATGCAAGTTTCGATATGGGATTTATTCGTGTGGCAGCCGAAAGGTATTGTAGTTTAGAGGTTGAACATACCGTTTTAGACACCTTGGAATTAGCAAGAACTCTTTTGCCTGAATTAAATAAGCATAAATTAAATATTATTTGTGAGCATTTGGATATTTCACTTGTGGGACACCATCGTGCTGTCAATGACGCCGAGGCTACTGCTGAAATGTTTATGAAATTTATTGATCGGTAGATCGAAAATAAAGTATTTACATTAGACGAAATCAATATTTTTTCTAGCCGTACAGTCAATTATAAAAAATTACGTGCAAATCATGCAATTATTTTAGTTGAAAATTATATAGGCTTGCGAAATTTATATGAACTGGTTTCGATTTCACATATTGATTATTTTCATAGGAGACCAAGAATTCCAAAAAGCCAATTGATGCGTTTGCGAGAAGGATTGATATTGGGAAGTGCGTGCGAGGCAGGAGAACTTTACCGCGCATTACTCGACCACTCATCCAAAGAAGTTATTGAAAATATTGTTCAATTTTATGATTACTTAGAAATACAGCCTTTAGCCAATAATCAATTTATGATAAATTCTCCAAAGGTTGACGCAATACATTCACAAGACGATTTAATTGAAATGAATAAAAAAATTGTAACTTTGGGTGAGAAATACAATAAACCAGTTGTCGCTACTTGTGACACACATTTTATTGATCCTGATGATAAAGTATATAGAAAAATCATTATGGCTGCGGAAGGTTTTTCGGATGCAGAAAATCAGCCACCTTTATTTTTCCGTACTACAGACGAGATGTTAGAGGAATTTGCTTATTTAGGGCAAGAAAAGGCGAAGGAAGTTGTTATTACGAATACGAATTTGATTGCAGATCGGATTGAAAAAATAAAACCAATTCCAGATGAAACCTTTCCGCCCAAAATTGAGGGCGCTGATGATGAATTACGTCAAATTTGCGTGGATAAGGCAACCTCAATCTATGGCAACCCATTACCTTCGATTGTGCAAGAACGCCTAGAAACAGAGTTAAATTCAATTATCAGCAACGGATATGCAGTTCTTTACATTATTGCTCAAAAATTAGTTTGGAAATCAGTGGAAGATGGATATTTGGTAGGTTCTCGTGGCTCGGTTGGTTCTTCTTTTGCAGCCAATATGGCAGGAATTACAGAAGTAAATTCCTTACCACCTCATTATGTGTGCCCTAATTGTAAATACTCGGATTTTGATTCTGAAACAGTCAAAGAATATGCCATGGAA
The DNA here is from genome assembly GCA_047972635.1 of Anaerotignum sp. Lineage (GTDB taxonomy): Bacteria > Bacillota > Clostridia > Lachnospirales > Anaerotignaceae > Chakrabartyella. The sequence continues at coordinate 3,187 of JBKEAS010000116.1, read as the reverse complement.
GAAGCTTGTGGTTGCGATATGCCAGAAAAAAATTGTCCTATTTGTAACGAAAAACTTGAAAAAGATGGACATGATATCCCATTTCAAACCTTTTTGGGGTTTGAAGGAGACAAGGAGCCTGACATCGATTTGAATTTTTCGGGCGAATATCAACAAAGTGCACACGCTTACACAGAAGAATTATTTGGTAGTGGTCATGTTTTTAAAGCCGGAACCATTGGTACTTTGGCAGATAAAACTGCTTACGGTTTTGTTAAGAAATATTTTGACGAACGAGAACAAACTGTCCATAATGCAGAAATTAACCGTCTGGTTATGGGGTGTACAGGAATAAAGAGAACCACAGGGCAACACCCCGGCGGACTAATGGTTGTGCCAAACGACCATAGTATATTTGAGTTTTGCCCAATACAGCGGCCTGCAAATGATATGAAATCAAAAATAACTACGACACATTTTGATTATCATTCAATCAGCGGTCGTTTGTTAAAACTTGACCTATTAGGTCATGACGATCCTACTGTAATTCGTATGCTATATGACCTAACAGGCGTGAATCCTCAATCCGTTCCTTTAGGCGATCTTGAAACGATGTCTTTATTTGAATCACCAAAAGCACTTGGTGTTACCGAAGAAGATATTAACTGTAAAACAGGCACCCTGGGTATTCCTGAGTTTGGTACAAAGTTTGTTCGTGGAATGCTTTTAGACACAAAACCTAAAACTTTTGCAGATTTATTACGTATTTCCGGGCTTTCTCACGGTACAGACGTTTGGTTAGGCAACGCTCAAACTTTGATTGAAAGCGGTACCATTAGCCTTAAAGAAACGATATCTACCCGCGATAGCATTATGATTTATTTAATCAATAAAGGTGTAGACAAAAAGAAATCGTTTAAAATTATGGAGAAGGTTCGTAAAGGAAAAGGTCTTACAGCCGAAGATATTGCGGATATGAAAGCGTCTGATGTACCAGATTGGTATATTGAATCTTGCCAGAAAATTAAATATATGTTTCCAAAGGCACACGCTGCGGCCTATGTTATGATGGCTTTCCGTATTGCTTATTTTAAAATTCATTATCCCGAGGCATATTATGCTGCATATTTTACAGTAAGAGCCAGTGATGATTTTGATTATGCATTGATGTGCAAGGGGATAGAAACAGCAAAGGATGCCATTAGAGATATCCAACAAAAAGGTATGGATGCAACGACAAAGGATAAAAATAAATTGACGGTACTAGAAATTATTGTTGAATTTTATGCTAGAGGATTTAAGTTTTCACCAATGGACCTATATAATTCGGATAGCAAAAAATTTATCCTAACAGAAAACGGATTACTTCCGCCGTTCAATTCATTGCAAGGGCTAGGAACCACTGCAGCAGAAAGTATTCTTCAGGGTAGGAGAGATGGTGAATTTAATACCTTGGAAGAATTAAAAAACAGAACATCTCTTGGACGTTCATTGATTGATTTATTAAAAGATAATGGGGTATTAGATGGAATACCAGAAACCAACCAACTTAGTCTGTTTTAATTGAATCAGCTTATCAATAACCTATAATTTAAGTAGGTTTAAAATTTAGAAGCAGATGTATAACCCATCAATTTAATAGGTTTTTATTTGTTGTATTACAGATAGAAAAAAGCGAACCTCTTTCCAATGAAATGAGGTTCGCTTTTTTTAAAAATATAAATCTAGAGTTCTTTCTGCCAATTGCTTTTCTGCATTTGCGCGGATTGATAAAAACAGTACCAACAAGATTTTTTTAATCCGTTCATCTTGGTATTCTTCTATGATTTTCTTACCGTGAGCTGCAGTATCTTTCACTCCCTCAGCTGAAGCTTGGATAAACTGTTGTGTTGTTCGTTGTAATTTCGTAAAGCCTTCATATATATTGCAAACAAGTTCTTCTTGCTCTTCAATCGATTTTAATGAAAGTATAAATTGAAATAAAATGCCAATATCACGAATGGAAAGGATGGCCTTTAGGTGATAGATCATTACCAAAAGCATGATGTGTGTACGACCGTATTTTTTTTTGATTGGAGCTGGAAAAATTTTAGCTTTGGTGTAATTGTTAATCATCGTTTTGGTTAAAATCTTATCTTCTTCATAACGCTTATATTTCCCTAAAGCTTTATCCATAAATGTCGTTACCTGATCCATATACAAATCAATGTTTGGAATATCATCAATTTCTATAACCTCAGAAGCATTCATTTGTTTTGTAAATGTTTCAATAATCGTATCTAGTGTAGTCATCTGTGCACCTCTATTTTTAGATGTTAATATAGTGGTTTTATTATATAGTAATTTAAACTATGTATCAAGTTTTTTATTATAATTTCTTCTTGTGTTATGATAAATTGTGTGATAATATTTTGATATGACGAAACGTAGTAATAAAAACTACATCAAGGAGATGCTATTATGAAAACAATTGAATTGAAAATTAAAGATCCTGTTAGTGCTTTGACACATTTTATTGGATTTCTTGCCGTAATTCCTTGTTTTATTTTGTTAATGAATGAGGCAGCTAGAAATGCAAGTATGTGGCATTTATTGGGTTTTGCAATTTTTGGAACTTCGCTTCTATTATTGTATGGTGCAAGTACCATATACCATACATTGCGGTTGTCAGAAGCTAAATCAAACACATTACGCCGTATTGACCATATGATGATTTTTGTTTTAATTGCAGGTACTTATACACCAATTTGCCTTGTTTCTTTACATGGCAGATGGGGATGGAGTATGTTGGTTTTGATCTGGGGTTTTGCCTTAGCCGGAATTTTGCTTAAAATTTTTTGGATGAATGCGCCTAGATGGTTATCTACGATGATTTATGTCGTTATGGGTTGGTTGGCTGTTATTGTATTTGTTCCATTGGAAAAGGCTGTTAGTTGGCAAGGGATTGCTCTTTTGATGACGGGCGGCATAGCTTATACAGTTGGTGCTGTAATTTATGGCTTGAAGAAGCCCAACATTACGTTTAAGTATTTTGGATTTCATGAGATTTTTCATGTTTTCGTTATGATTGGAAGTAGTTTTCATATGTTATTTATGTTTCAATATGTCTTGTAAATTTTTATTGACAAATATAATCAAAGTGATAAAATAGTTAGGTATCCAAATTAATAGTTAGGGTTCTAACTATTTTTTTGTGCTTATGTTTGTA
>JBKEAS010000094.1:0-2129 GCA_047972635.1 Anaerotignum sp. | reverse complement strand
GATTTTCAGTTGCTTTAACCACATCAGATTATATTGCTATTGATGAGGAAATGGATCAGAGCGATGCTTCTGATTTGGCAAGTAACATGGACAAGCTAGGATTTGACGCATATGTAGCCTACTTAGGAGATGATACTTGGTCTGTTTATATTCTGGGCAGTTCTGTTTCTGCGGTGGAGTCTGCTAGTAAATATTTAGCAAACCAAATACGTGATTTTGTAGGCGTGCGGTTGGATGGAAGTAAGGAGTCAATTTTAATTTCAAAAGAATTGAATATTGTGTTTATGGGTACCCAGACGGATGATACGTTTACACTAAATGGTAAAAAATATAGAGGAATGCTTTCTTTTGCTATCAATTATGGAGTGATGACAGCGGTTAATATTGTTGAGATGCAAGATTACTTATATGGCGTTGTTCCTTCGGAAATGCCCCAGTCTTATGAAATGGAGGCATTAAAAGCACAGACGATTGCTGCTAGAACTTACGCAATTACAAAAATTAGTAGTCATACAAGTATTGGCTATGAGCTTTGTGATAGTACACACTGTCAAGTTTATAAGGGTTATAGTGGTGAGGCAGCGAGAACGTCGCAGGCAGTTGATGAGACAGATGGAGAAGTGGCTTGCTACAACGGGAAACCGATAGAAGCTGTTTTTTCTGCCTCGACAGGAGGATATACAGAAAATAGTGAAAATGTCTGGAGTGCTGTGGTGCCTTATTTGAAGGCGGTACCTGTGATTGCAGAAGATAAGGATAATTCGTGGACGGTTACTTTAACCTTAGATGATTTGGATGCTTTACTTTCTGCCAAAGGTGAGAATATCGGTAGTGCGGAAGATATTGTAATTACGAAACTTTCTACAGGCGGTAGAGTACAAGAAATGAAAATAGTAGGTACCAGAGGTGAAAAGACCTTAACAAAAGAGAGTATTCGTACTTATTTTTCGGCGACATCTTCTGGAAGTTTGCCTGGAAAAATGTTTAATATAAATGGCAAAGGTGGAGACATCGGCGTCTATGGTGGAGAAGTGAGTAAGGATGCAGAGGATACATCGGCGGCTACATATGATGGCACACTTGCAACATCTGCTTCTAAAAATGGAATTGTTGCCAATACAGAAGGTACCTTGGCTTCGATGAATGGACGGGTGATTACTCCGTTTGAACAAACAAAAGATAATAATACTACCACTACAACTACAACATCTTTAACCCAATCAAAAGAGTATGAAATTTATTCTGTAAATATAAGTACAGTAGATGGCAATGGCCGTTTTGTGTTTGAAGGCATAGGGCGAGGACACGGCGTTGGTTTGAGCCAAAATGGGGCACAAGCTATGGCTAAATTGGGCTATACATATGAAGAAATTTTGAAATATTTTTATACAGGTATTACCATCGAGGATTGAGTATATTGAAATGTGGGAAAGGAACAAATCCTTTTGTATGAGAGGGAATAGAGTGTAAGGTTTTTGAAAGACAAAGTGAAATGTCTGAGCATCGAATGCTTTACGAAGGGTTTGAGGAGTTTAATATGAAAACAAGCGATTTTTATTTTGATTTACCGGAAGAATTGATTGCGCAAGTACCACTAGAAAATAGATCTTCTTCCAGACTTTTGGTGGTAGAAAAAGAGACAGAGGCAATTTGTCATAAACAGTTTTTTGATATAAAGGACTATTTGTGCGAGGGTGATTGTATTGTAATCAATGATACACGTGTCTTACCCGCTCGTTTGTATGGCGAACGCGTTGGCACAGGAGCTGCGATGGAAATTCTTCTTTTGACGAGAAAAGACTTGGATACGTGGGAGGTTTTGGTTCGTCCTGGAAAAAAAGCCAAGCCGGGAGATAAAATTTCCTTTGGCAATGGGAAGTTGGTTGCCGAAGTTCTAGAGATAGTTGAAGGTGGTAACCGTATCATCCGCTTTGCATATGATGGTGTATTTGAAGCGATTTTGGATACATTGGGTGAAATGCCTCTCCCGCCGTATATTACGCATCGTTTGGAGGATAAAGAGCGTTACCAAACAGTATATGCAAAGCATGAAGGCTCTGCTGCTGCGCCAACTGCGGGACTTCATTTTACGCCTGAGTTATTAAAAGAAATTGATCAAATGGGCGTTA
>JBKEAS010000070.1:0-2265 GCA_047972635.1 Anaerotignum sp. | reverse complement strand
TCTTCGGGATTGCCACCGGCAGACTATCAGCTATCTTATACGACGAAGGAAGGCAGAGGTGTGTATACATTTTGTATGTGTCCTGGCGGATATGTTGTTGCGGCGGCATCGGAAGAAGGTAGGCTGGCAATCAATGGGATGAGTGAGCACGCACGTGATGGGGAAAATGCAAATGCTGCATTGCTGGTACAGATATTCCCAGAGGATTTTGGTTCTTCTCATCCGCTAGAGGGGATGTATTTTCAACGTAGGCTAGAGGAGAAAGCATTTGAAGTTGGTGGTAGCACTTATGCTGCACCGATACAAAGTGTGGGGTCGTTCTTAAAAACGAAGGCGGATGCCACCAAAATTTCGCCTACATATCTTCCAAAAACAACAGAGGCGGATATGGACGATATTTTTCCTTCCTTTATGACAGAGGCTATGCGTGAGGCAATACCTCAAATGGGTAAGAAGCTTCGAGGATTTTATAGCGAAACGGCGACATTGACTGCGATAGAGAGCAGAAGTTCTTCACCAATACGTATTTTGCGTGGTGAAAACGGAGCCAGCCCATCGGCAAATGGCCTTTACCCTATCGGAGAAGGCGCAGGCTATGCAGGTGGAATTGTGTCTGCGGCTGTAGATGGGATTTTGGTTGCAGAAAAAATATTTAAAAAACATTTAAACTAAAAGAAAGCTCGCACATAAGGCGTTGGTCTTATATGCGAGCTTTTTATAAGTATGGGAGAGTTGTATGGTTTTCTATTTAGAATGATAGGTTATATAATTTTTGCAACTCTTTTGGATATAACCCATAAGTATAATAAGTAGAAAGTCTTTACCCTTTGTAAAAAAAATGATATACTATCAAAACGGTATACATTAGAAAAAAACAAGGTAAACCGTAGGCTTCCTATTGGTCAAATGATAAAGAAAGGACGGCAGATGTATTTTAAGCGCCAGAACCGTAAATAGGGCGGTTGACGAGGTAGAAGTGATCGAATTTTCGGCGGATGCTTCTCGCCCATTCGTTCAGGGTCGTAGGTCTTTCTACAAATGTAAGAAGAAAATTCTTTCGATAAAAGGAAAGGCAACGGACGAATAAAAAAAATGAAGGAGATTTTAAATTATGTGTGGAATTGTTGGATATATTGGGAAAGAAGAGGCTGTGCCTGTTTTACTAAACGGGCTTGCAAAGTTGGAGTACCGTGGGTATGACTCAGCGGGGATTTCCATTTACAAAGATGGAATTTTTACAATCAAAGCAAAAGGCAGATTGGCAAATTTATCGGATAAAATGAAAGCAGAAGCAAGCGTTTCTTCTCATATGGGCATCGGGCATACAAGATGGGCAACACATGGTGCACCAAGCGATCACAATAGCCATCCGCATAATAGCCAAAGTGGTAAAATTTCTGTTGTTCATAATGGCATTATTGAAAACTACATGGAAATCAAGGCATATTTAATAGACAAGGGATATCAGTTTCAATCTGAAACAGATACGGAAGTGGTTGCACAGCTGTTTGATTTTCATTATGACGGAGACCCAATTGGTACGTTAAGAAAAATCATTGGTAAAATTCGTGGTGCATATGCTTTAGGCATTATGTGCAACGATCACCCTGATAGCTTGATTGCAGTGCGTAAGGATAGCCCTCTGTTGGTTGGTTTGAGCGAAGATGGAAACTATATTGCCTCTGATATTCCGGCTTTGTTGGAATATACAAGAGATTATTATTTATTAGATGATAATGAAATTGTATTTTTAACAAAAGATGGTGTTACGCTTTATGATTTAGAAGGCAAGCAGATTGAAAAAGATGTTTTTCATGTGACTTGGGATATTGATGCAGCGGAAAAAGGCGGTTATGATTATTTCATGATGAAAGAAATGATGGAACAGCCAGAGGCATTGCGAAAAACACTTTCTCCTAGAATGGCGGATCAGGGTATTGTTTTGGAAGACCTTTCTTTGACAGAAGATGAGATTAAAAACTTTAATCGCATTCATGTCGTTGCGTGTGGTAGTGCATGGCACGCAGGGATTGTGGGGAAATATGTGATGGAAGAAGTGAGCAGAATTCCTGTTGAAGTGGATATTGCTTCAGAATTTCGTTATCGCAACCCGATTTTACACAAAAACGATTTGTGTATCATCATTAGCCAATCGGGTGAAACAGCAGATACATTGGCAGCGTTAAGAGAAGCGAAAAAACAAGGCGTTAAGGTGCTTTCTATTGTAAATGTGGTGGGTAGTTCTATTGCAAGAGAGAGCGATGA
>JBKEAS010000037.1:0-1856 GCA_047972635.1 Anaerotignum sp. | reverse complement strand
AATATAGAGTAGGTAAAAGAGTCCGAGGGAGCATCAAAGTTATGAAATAAATTGATACACTACTGTGGGGATGTGTTTTGCTTTATTCTAGCTTGATGATGATTCTTGCCGATGTAATTATTCTAGTATTACAATATTATTTTGGGAGGGAATTTAATGGAAAAATTTAACGAGTTTATAACTGCTGTTAATGGTGTCGTATGGGGTCCCGTAATGTTACTTCTGTTGTTCGGTACTCACCTTTTCTTGACATTCAGAACAAAAGGTATCCAAAGACATATGTTTAAAGCAATCAAGCTTTCCGTTACAGCTGACAATGAAGCTGAAGGCGACGTTTCTGGTTTTGGTGCTTTGGCAACAGCTTTGGCAGCAACAATTGGTACTGGTAACATCGTAGGTGTTGCAACTGCAATATCTCTTGGTGGCCCTGGTGCTGTATTCTGGTGTTGGTTAACAGGTCTTTTCGGTATTGCAACAAAATACGGCGAAGCTTTGTTAGCAATTAAGTATAGAGTAAAAGATAACACAGGTTCCATGATTGGTGGTCCTATGTACGCACTCGAAAGAGGTCTTGGCCAGAAATGGTTGGGCATATTATTTGCTGTTTTTGCTGGTGTTGCTTGTTTTGGTATTGGTAACATGACACAGGCAAATTCTATCTCCACAATGGTTCAGGATAACTTTGGTCTTCCTACATGGATGACAGGTATTATCCTTACAGTTGGTACAGGTTTGGTTATTCTTGGTGGCGTTAAATCCATCGCAAAGGTTTGCGAAAAATTGGTTCCTTTGATGGCAGGTCTTTATATTTTAGGCTGTGTTATCATCATTTGCCTCAATGCAGCTTACATTGTACCAGCATTTAGATTAATCATTAGTAGTGCATTTACAGGTACTGCAGTTGGTGGCGGTTTCGCTGGTGCAGGCGTAATGTTAGCAATCCGTTATGGTATTGCTCGTGGTTTGTTTACAAACGAAGCTGGTTTAGGTTCTGCTCCTATCGCTGATGCTGCTGCTATGACAAGAAACCCTGTACGTCAGGCGTTGATCGCTATGTCCGGCGTTTTCTGGGATACAATCATCGTTTGTGCTTTGACAGGTTTGGTTTTGGTTTCTTCTATCTTGAAGAGCCCAGAAGGTATGGCTGGATTAAATGGTGGTGCTTTGACATCTGCAGCATTTAACCATATTCCAGTAGTAGGACCTATCGTATTGACATTTGGTTTGATTACATTTGCTTGGTCTACAATCTTAGGTTGGAGCTACTATGGCGAAAGATCTTGGGTGTACTTAGTAGGTACAAAATCAATTGTTCCTTTCCGTATTGCTTGGGTACTTGTAGTATTTGTTGGTAGTGTTACAGCTCTTGACGTGGTATGGAATGTTGCAGATACATTGAATGCGATGATGGCATTCCCTAACTTGATTGCCTTACTTGGCTTGAGTGGTGTAATTGTATCTGAAACAAAGAAATATTTGTGGGATGACAACATGGAAGGTTGGTCAACAGACGAAATTCCTGTAGTCGGCAGATAATATTTGAAAGTATTTATCCCCCACGAAAAAGACGGCATATTTGCCGTCTTTTTATTTTGCTATAAAAGATAATTGGTGCTGTGAAATACAAAATCTTTGTGAACGATTTGTTCAAGAGACAGTATGAATTTTTTTGGAGCAATAAAAAAACTACGTCGATAAACGTAGTTTTTAAGTGTGAGTGACATGATTCGAACACGCGGCCTTCTGATCCGTAGTCAGACGCTCTATCCAGCTGAGCTACACTCACATAGTTTTTATGAACATTTAATATCATAATGGATTGGGATAAATTTGTCAAGTCTTTCTTTGCAAGTTTT
>JBKEAS010000347.1:0-3563 GCA_047972635.1 Anaerotignum sp. | reverse complement strand
CCTACAAAGGCAATTGTTTGACCCGGTTTTGCGTGTAAATTTATATCTTTTAAAATCGGATGACCTTCTTGATAAGAAAAGTGCACATCCTTTAAGAGCACATCGCCTTCTACACCTTTTAACGCAACGGAATTTGGGGTGTCTTCTAGTTCTTCCGACTCGTCTAAGATTTCAAAAACACGCTCTGCCCCAGCAAAGGCAGCCATCATTGAGTTAATTTGGTTTGCCAACTCATTTAACGGCCTAGTGAACTGTTTGGAATATATGATGAAGTTAGAAATGATACCCAATGTAATGGGCATTCCGCCAATCATCATCAAACTTCCTGCTACTACGACAATGGCATATGTCATATTATTCAAAGCCATCATGATCGGGCCGATTACGCCAGAAAAAATCTCCGCATGAATACCAACTTCTAATACGTCTGAGCTGCGTTTGGAAAAGCTTGTGACCATCGCATCTTCCTGACAAAATACCTTTACTACCTTTTGCCCAGAAATGATTTCTTCAATATGACCATTTAATTTTCCTAATCGTTCTTGTTTTTGTTTATAGTATTTTTTTGAATGTGAGGCAACGATTTTTGTTGCAATAATCATAATGGGAATGGATATTGCAGTAATCAATGTCAGCGGAATACTTAAATAAAGCATCATAGCAAATGTTCCTACAAGTGTGAGTACACTTTGAAATATCTGTGAAATACTCCCATTTAATGCTGTGGAAATATTATCTACGTCATTGGTGACACGGCTCATAATTTCGCCATGTGTGGTGTTATCAAAATATTTTAAAGGTAATTTTTGAATTTTTTCAAAAATTTCTTTACGGATTGTAGTAACAATTTCTTGTCCAATGAATAAGAATAAATAATTTTGTAACCATGTACATAATGATGTACTAACATAAATGATTAAAAGCGTAGTACAGATTTTTGCCAAACCCTTAAAATCCGATATAGCAATATATTCATCAATTGCTACGCCAATAAAACGAGTCGCATAAATTGTTGCAAATGTAACAAAAATAATACATATCATGGCAAATCCTAGATATAACCAGTGTTCACCTAGATATTTAATTAGTCGGATCAATGTTTGTTTTGTATGTTTAGGTTTTGTATGTTTAGGTTTTTTAAAGTTAGAGGATGGTTGTTTATCCTTTTGTTTCTCAGACATCAAGTACCACTCCCTTCTTCATTTGAGATTTGAAAATCTCTTGATAATCCAAACTAGTTTCCATAAGATTATTATGGTTACCTTCGGCTAGAATTGTACCATTTTGCAATATTAAAATTTTGTCTGCATCTTTAATAGAACTAATCCTTTGCGCAATAATTAGTTTTGTGCAATTGCTATGTGTTTTTTTCATAGTTTCTCGTATTCTCTTTTCTGTTAAAGAGTCAACAGCACTCGTACTATCATCAAAAATAATGATACTTGGATTTTTAATTAAAGACCTAGCAATAGAGATACGCTGTTTTTGCCCACCAGAAAGATTTATCCCTTTTTGCCCCAATTCGGTATCATATCCATTTGGCAAATCCATAATAAAATCATGGGCTTGTGCGGCACTTGCCGCCGCTATGATTTCTTCTTCGGTTGCATCTTTATTACCCCATTTGATATTGTCTCGAATTGTACCCGTAAACAGAATAGTCTCTTGTAAAACAACAGAAACCTTATTTCTTAATTCAGCAATTTTATAATCCCTAACATCAACACCATCAATCAGTATTGCCCCTTCTGTAACATCATAAAGACGAGGCATTAAATTGATCAGTGTAGACTTTCCAGATCCTGTTTCACCCAGAATACCGATGGTATCACCTGCGTTTATTTCAAAGTTTAGCTGTTCTAAAACAGGTTCTTGGCTATCGCTTTTATAACGGAAAGATACATTTTGAAAGATGATGTTCCCTTCATTTTTTTCGGGTGCAATAGGATTTTTAGGATCCAGGATATCAATTTCTTCATCTAAAACTTCACGAATACGCTTTATAGAGATTTCTGCTCTGGATATGCTCATAAAAACCATGGCAAGCATCATCAAAGACATAAGCATTTGCATCATATAGCTGATAAATGCCATGATTTCTTCAATTTGCATCGTTCCCTCGTAAACTTGCAAGCCACCAAACCAAAGAATTGCAATAACAGAAACATTTAGAATAAGCATCAAAGCAGGCAATGTTAACAAAACAACTTGATAAGCTTTTATGCTTGTTTTTTTATAATCATTATTCGTAGAAGCAAATTTCTCTACCTCATAATCATGGCGTACAAAAGCTTTTACAACTCTCATACCTGTTAAAGTCTCTCTCATTACAGTGTTTACATTGTCTAATTTTTTTTGTACCATAAAAAATTTAGGCATCGCATGCTTCATGATAAGAACCATTGCTATAATTAGTATGATAATTGAAACAACAAGAACGATTGATAATTTTGCATTGATACTAAAAGCCATACCTAAGCTACCAATACACAGAAATGGCGCTCTAAATAAAAGTCGTAATGACATCAAAATAACCATTTGAATTTGCGTAATGTCATTGGTTAATCTTGTGATCAAAGATGGTGTTTGGAATGTATCAATATTATGAAAAGAAAAATTCTGTATCTTTACAAATAAAACCTTCCTTAAATCCGAACCCGTTCTTTGGCTAACGATACTTGCAGCAATTAAACAGCCAATCCCACCAACGACACCAAGAATGGAGATACATAACATGATAAAACCTAATTTCGTGATATAATCGCTATTTTGCGAAGCAACACCATTTTCAATCAAAAGGGTCATTAACTTTGGCATACTCAATTCAGCGGCAGCTTCAAGCAACATAAATAAGGGCGCTAAAATTGCCAATGTTTTATATGGTTTCATATATTGTAAAATTAATTTCAAACTTAATCCCTCATTTCGCATAAATCGTTATCAACATTTTCTAAAATTCTTCCTAGCATAGCCAGGAAAAGTGTTTTTTCATCTTCTGAAAAATTCCGAAAAGCCACGTCGTCTACAGGAGAATTTTTTTTGATAAATTCATAAAATTTATCCTTCCCCCTATCAGTGATACTTACTCGGATATTTCTCTTATCATTTTCATCACGAATTCGTTCAACCAATTCATCCCGCTCCATTCTCTTTAAAACATCTGTCATAGATGCAGGCTTAATTCGAATAGAGGAACAAAGCTCTTTTTGTGTTTGCAAATTTTTTTCTATCAAGGACATTAAGATTGGTGGTTGACCTGTAGAAACACCAACTTCTTGTGCATTTTTCGTTATATAAACATGATGTATCTTAAGTAAGCTATTCATTACAAAGGTAAACTCCGTTGTATAGTTACGCATCTTTTCTGTTTTAAGTGCTACTTTTTCAGAAAAACTCACTAAATAAACCTCCTGTGAAAATATCGTTTTTTTATTTCATTTCTTACAAACATAAGCACAAAAAAATAGTTAGAACCCTAACTATTAATTTGGATACCTAACTATTTTATCACTTTGATTATATTTGTCAATAAAAATTTACAAGACATATTGAAACATAAATAA
>JBKEAS010000303.1:0-5411 GCA_047972635.1 Anaerotignum sp. | reverse complement strand
AAGAATAAATATTTACAAAACAAGCGTTCTTTGACATACTGACAACAATTTCACTACCGTAGTGATTAGGCAAATTCACTACAAAACAAAGTAATTTATTATTAATCATTCTAAATTTTTTTAACGTATGACTTATTTAGATGAAGAAGCCGCAAAATTTCTCTATCCTTATTTGATGGAGGCTAAGCGCAAGAAAAACGGAATTATTAATATTATCCATTCACAAGATAAGGATGATATTTTTCAGTTGAGATTTATTTCTGAAACATCACTCGGAATCAAATTCTCACTTGAAATTCCAAATATCTTTTCACTTACAATGATGTCGCAGCAAGGCAACATTGTTGTATATAAGTATAAAGATGCTGAACACTATCCCGAAAGGCAGTTACTTTCTATTGACGAACTAAACCTTATTAAAGACTATAAACCCGCAAGAATATTCCATTCTATTTTTATTCTCTTTACAGAAGCTATAATTAACGTTCTTAGAGAGAAAGAAAACGGCACTTATCAGAAGCAACTGAAATACTATTCTTTTCGCTCTATTCGTTTCTTATTTCTAATGTTTATAGCTGAATCAAATATAGTAACCTCATGGGGTATAAGTGAGTTAAAAATACTTCCAAATGCGGTTTTATTTAGTGTTGAAGCACGCCATTATAAAGGTCAAATACAGATTGCTTATAATGGTGGAGCAGATTTATTTGATGTATCATATTACGATAAAAATATATTGATAGGTCAACGCACAGGGATATTCTTTGACGAACTTATTGACTGCATAGATAAGAAAATAGAGTTTGTTACTGAATATGAAAACAGTTAATATCTAACATTATTAATCTTATAGGGAGTGTAAATCACTCCCTATCTAATTTTTAACATTATGGCAAAGAAAATTAAAAAAACAAATACAGAAAATCAGATACAACAAGTACAGGCTGAATCATTGATGATAGACATTGAAAACCTCTTAACAGGTGGCAACCCCCGTCAATATTTCGATGAAAAAGCACTTGCAGAACTTGCAGAGAGTATAAAGCAAGTAGGCATTATACAACCTATAACAGTACGCAAAATGCCTAATACGGAAAATATGTATTCTATAATCGCAGGAGAGCGAAGATACAGGGCGTCAAAGTTGGCAGGACTTACACAAATGCCAGCCTATTTGCGTGAATGTACAGAAGAAGAAGCACTCGATATCGCACTCACAGAAAATTTACAGCGTGAGGATATGACAGACCTAGAGACAGCCGAAGCTGTTAAGACTATGATAGAGGTTAAAAAGTTTGATATTAAGACCATCGCTGTAAAACTAGGTAAAAGCGAGAAGTATGTAAGAGATAGATACCAACTAAACAACCTTATAGACGATTTCAAGAAAATGCTTTCCGAAAATTCTATTAATATCGGTAAAGCTGTGTTTTTAGCTTCTTATCCGCAGGACTTGCAAGAACAGATATTCAAAGACCATTTTACCAACGAAAATTGGAATTATTGGGCGGAACTATCACTATCTAAATTTGAAAACCACCTAGATGGTAGATTTAACAGCAATCTCGAAAATGCTATTTTTGATACAACAAGCTGCACAGGATGTCAGTTTAATTCCTCTTTCGGTCGCCTGTTCTCTGATGAAACAGCAAGATGTTTAAATAAGCCTTGTTTCATCGATAAACAGGATGAATCCAAGTTTAAGAAGATTGCAGATGTAATCGAAGAAAACCCGACTTTGCCGATTATAAGAAGATATCATGTGTCTGATTGGGTATTGAGGAAGTTTGAGGAAAACAGCTTTGAACTTGCCGAAGATGGCGGAACTTATTATCAAATGCCCGAAGAACCCGAAAAACCCGAAAAACCAAAAGAAGAAGATTGTACAGACGAGGACACAGGGGAGATAGACCAAGAGTGGTTTGATAATGAAATGGAACAGTACGAACTGGACTTAAAAGACTATGAAGAAGCCTGTACTGATTATGCCAAAGAGATTATAGAATTCGAAGAAAAGTTGAAAAATGGAGATTATCAGCACTGTTTAGTTTTGAGCGGTACAGAGATTAAAAAAGGCTATATTTCTTTTGATGATGCAGACAACGAAAAAGAATCTGATATATCGAGCGAAGATAAAGAAATAAGTAAACTCAAAGCCAAGCTAGAGAGAGAACAGGAACTAAAAGTCGAGAAGTCTATAAAAGATATTAAAGACCAAGTTTTTAAAGGCAACGTAGATTTTACAAAAGATGCTGTAAAATTGGAACAGGATATTTTGTTCTATTATCTTCTTTCGGAATTATCAGACGAACACGAAAAACTCTTTTTCGGGCAAAGGTGGGCAGCCGACAAAGTTAAATTTGACTTTGTTGTTAGCATGACACCCGAACAGCGTACAGTAATTATCCGTGATTTTATTCTGTCTAAATTGAAACAATACGCATTTAACTCTACATCTGTCGCCTCACAATTATTCTTAGAATTTTCAAAATATCATTTTGAAAAGGAAACAGCAGATTTAGAACAGGTACACCAAGCCGTATTTTTAAAGCGTAAATCAAGAATAGAACAGAAGCTAAAAGAATTAGGCGTGAATATTCTCGATGATACAGCCGAAAAAGAAGAAACTCCCGAAGAAGAATTGCAAGAGCATGAACAAGAGTAATTTATTAACAGTGATAGGCTTTTAAGCCTATCACTTAATTTTTAGATATATGGAAAAATATATAGATAAAGATAAAGCGATTGCCAAAGGGAAAGAGTTGAGCAAGGACAGCGAAGAACTATATTTTGTTGTTCTTTCGCATGGTTACTACTATGTTGATACAGATGGGTTCATCCGTAATTGGGAAACGCTGATAGGTACATTTAAACATGGAAAAATCATAAAATGAAAATGGAAAAAGATTTCGCCGATTTTCATAAGGCACTTGAGAAACTCGCCTATCTTTTTGGTAGAGATATGATAAGAACTTTCGAACAATTTTTGGAGTATGCCATTGCAGGGCACAGCTGTACTATAAAGGTTGATTTATCAAAATATAAGAAAGAAGAATTGAAGTTATTTCATGACCTGTATTATCAATGGATAATATTACAGCATACAATGGTAAGTAAAAAAGGGCTTGAATGGTTTGACGCTTTCGGGTTATATTTTGAACTTCATTCATCTGACTGGAGCAAGAAAAAGAAAGGTCAATTTTTTACGCCACCAAATTTAGTTGATATGATGACAGCTATTGCCAACCCAGAGGGGAGCGGAAAAAATATTCTTGATCCAGCAAGCGGGAGCGGTCGCTTCTCAATAGCTTCACACGCTTATAACCCTAAAAATTTTCATTATGCAATGGATATAGATCATACTTGCTGTATGATGTCAGCCCTTAACATGATGATACACGGGGTAAGGGGAGAAGTAGTTTGGAAAGATGCTTTAGATTTTACCGATTACAGGGCTGGATGGAGTATTAACCCCCGAATAGTTGAATTAAAAGGTGTTCCTCATATCGATTTATTGGAGAAAGAAAATAGTTTTATATATCACGAGGGATTACAAAGAAAAGCCGATTATGAAAGGGAACAGGAAGAAGCAAGACAAAAATTGCTTAACGAAGAATTTTTGGATATTGACGAGGAAGAAAAGATTATCCTCAAAAGCAAAGAAGAAAAAACTAATTTTGATTTCTTTTAATTATATTGTCGAGCGGCTCTTAAGCCGCTTGACTTAATACAGTTTGATATGGAAAAAGAAAAAATGGATATAGAGCTAAAAGAGTATATCTTCGAAGACCTGAGAGACTTACACAATTATTGGGGAGAAAATTCTCTCCCGGATATGTTAGATTTTTGCAGCAGAAACAATCTTAAATCACAGAAACAAACATTACTCATATTAATGAGACCAGACAGGATGAAAAAATGAAAACAAATAACTATATTTGCCAATACGTTAAAAAAAGACTGATTAATAATTAATGTGAATTAGTTATCAGTAGGAAAGCGGCTAGGAAACTAGCCGCTTTTTTTATTTTGGTACCATTTCACCTATACTGTTAGGATAATAATGCTGAAATAGTACCTCTATCTGTGGAGTCGAACCAATACAGGCATCGAGCCTTTTTGTTCCGATGGCAAACCCCCTGCGGGGAGAGAGGACTTCTCTCAATCAATATCAGCAAAGGTACATGAAGCAGACAAAATGCAATATCAAAAACCGTTAAATCTCCACCATCCCCTGCGGCTCAGGTAGTATTTGAACAATTTTTAATATAGCTTATTTGTCTTTGCTCATGTGTGCATCCTGCGATATTAATTGTTTAACTAATCACATTGAATTATGGAATTATTAATTTTAGGAAAAATCGTTTGGACACTGCGTATTTTTGAAGATGTACAGACAAATTCGATTTTTAACGAGCAAGTCAAGCAAGCATTAAATTATCATCGTACAAATCAGTTTGATAAAACGACTTTGTGTGCTGAAGATATCGAATTTAATAAGCAAGCATTGACGAATGGAGATAGAATTCTCAATTCATTTTCAACTTGTAAAGGTACAATTTGGATAATTACCGAAAGTGATAGAAGTGAAACTACTATCCTTTATCCGGATGAATATTAAATGAGAGTAGGGGAAACCCTACTTTTTTTTATTCTTTCCATTTAAAGAGGCAGTCACACCAATACAGGCATCGAGCCTTATTGATGCGGTAGCAAACCCCCTGCGGGGAGAGCGGACTTTTCTCAATCAATATCAGCAAAGGTACATGAAGCAGACAAAATGCAATATCAAAAACCGTTAAATCTCCACCATCCCCTGCGGCTCAGGTAGTATTTGAACAATTTTTAATACAGCTTATTTGTCTTTGCTCATGTGTATATCCAGCGATATTAATTGTTTCACTTTAATAATTTACATTATGAAAATTATCGTCTTTATTTTAACGTTTTTAAGACATGGATTCTCTCCAGCTGAAGTAGTCGCATTTAATGAACGTATCGTTGATGAATATGCATTAAGATTATATGTTCGTTCTAATTGCCAAACCAATGAACAGCATTTTACTATTGGTGAAATTACAAGAAATGTATTTTCAAGGTATGAGGACGGAGTTCTTAAAATGTATATGCTTTTACCAATTCCTAATTCAGTGATTCTCGAAGAGTGGCACTGTGGATATTTCACAAAAACAGGAAAATTAATAGAGGTTTTATAACCTCTATTTTTTTGTTCTTTTATATCATATATTAATATTTTACTATAAAAATATTTTACTATTTTACTATCTTGATATTTTGATATATCAGGGTGTCGCAGCTTCACAGGCATCGAGCCTGTTCGCTTCGGTTCTAAACCCCCTTTGGGGAGATAGGAACTTTCTTCTTTACTTTTTTTTATTCATTCAACCGGT
>JBKEAS010000226.1:0-2676 GCA_047972635.1 Anaerotignum sp. | reverse complement strand
TACGAAATATCTTCCACTTCCCATAATGGTCAGGTTCTGCAATCATATGCACAGAAATAACCTCTGTTTTCCCCTTTTCACTTTGACAAGCCAAGCATACAGTCCTAATTTCATTTAATATGTCATCCGAGAAAAAAATCAACATTTTTTTCTTCATAAACAAATTTTTAATACTATCCATGTCCGCCTCAGTAGCAACCCTACTTGACAAATAGGACAACGCTTCCGCCTCACTATCTTTTTCCAAGGCATCTAAAAAAGATCGTACCGTCCCACTGGGGTTTGGCAGTGAAAAACAAGGAAAAGCATTTGTTTTAAAGCATAAATCTTCTAGCGGAAACTTTCTTTTTTGAAAGAATAGTTGCCTACTTTCAGTCAAATTGATCTGCCTACTTCCGTTCCAAGGCAAAAACAGTGTCATCAAATCTCTCCTTTGTTGCTCACAGAACTCCATTTTTAATACTAAGACCTTTTAAGACTTTAAGGCTCGCCTCAAACTCCGCAACATTTATAAAAATTTCTCTAAAGTTTTTGGTCAAATTTTTTTCAAAAACCTTGTAGGTGTGGACAACGTCCACGGTCTTAATCATTTGCCCTTCGTTTTTGCTGCTCCATATATATCAACAAAACAGAAATGTCCGCCGGCGATACGCCGGTAATGCGAGATGCTTGACCCAAAGAGCTAGGACGAATTGCGTCTAATTTTTGCTGTGCTTCTATGCGCAAGCCTTGAATGCTTTTATAGTCCATGTCTTCTGGCAAATGACGGTTTTCAAGCTTTTGAAATTGCTCCACTTGCTTAAATTGCTGTCCGATATAACCTTCGTATTTAATTTGGATATTCACCTGTTCTTGCACATCCAAAGGTAACGCTTCACGTTCCAAGTCTAGCGGAGCCAGTTTTTCATAATCCAATTCGGGTCGTTTCACCAAATCCGATAGCTTTACACCAGATTTAATTGCTGTACTTCCATATTTTTCTAACACTTCTAGCGTTATTTCATTCGGTGCGATGGTCAACGCTTTTACACGCTTAATCTCTAGTGCGACCAATCTTTCCTTCTCTTGTAATGCTTCATAACGTGCCAAGGAAATCAAACCGATCTCATGTCCAATTGGCGTTAAGCGTTGATCGGCATTATCTTGACGTAGCAACAAACGAAACTCAGCACGACTCGTCATCATACGATAAGGTTCTTTGCTACCTTTGCTAATCAAATCATCAATCAATACCCCGATGTATCCATCCGAGCGTTGCAAAATAACAGGTTCTTTTTTTTGGATATACCTTGCAGCGTTGATGCCCCCAACCAAACCTTGAGCAGCCGCCTCCTCATAACCCGAGCTTCCATTAAACTGCCCTGCACTAAATAATCCTTTAAAATCCTTAAATTCCAAAGAAAGCTTTAATTGCGTGGCATCAATACAATCATATTCGATGGCGTAGGCAAAACGGGTAATTTCGCAGTTTTCCAAACCCGGTATGGTACGATACATCGCAATTTGAACATCTTCAGGCAAGGAAGATGACATCCCTTGGATATACATTTCTTCCGTATCTAGGCCTTCTGGTTCCACAAAAAGCTGATGACGTTCTTTGTCTGCAAAACGAACCACCTTATCTTCGATTGACGGACAATACCTAGGGCCTGTCCCTTCAATTATGCCACCATATAACGGTGAACGATGCAAGTTGTCCTGAATGATCTTATGTGTTTTTTCATTTGTATATGTCAACCAACACAATGCTTGTTCTCTTTTGATATCTTCTGGTTTGTTTTCAAAAGAAAATGGAACAATATCCTCATCCCCGTATTGTGGCTGCATTTTTTCTAAGTCTAACGAGCCTTTTAACATTCTTGCCGGTGTACCCGTTTTAAAACGGTACAAACGAATACCCAGATCTTTTAAACACTGGCTAAGTTTTGTTGCTGGCATCAAATTATTCGGACCACTAGGCACAATCACATCGCCATACAAACAACGGCTAAGCATATATGTACCCATACAAAGTACAACCGCTTTACAGCGAAAAATAGCCCCACTTGTTGTCACCACCCCACAAACGCAACCATCCTCCATTAGGATTTCGGCAATCTCTGCCTGTCTAATGGTCAAATTGGGCGTGGTTTCTAATGTATGTTTCATTTCGGTCTGATATTTTATCTTATCCGCCTGTGCGCGCAAGGAATATACTGCCGGACCTTTTCCCGTATTCAACATTTTGGTCTGGATATACGTTTTGTCTATATTTTTCCCCATTTCGCCGCCCAAAGCGTCGACCTCTTTTACAAGATGTCCCTTTGAACTACCGCCAATGGATGGGTTGCATGGCATCATTGCAATACTGTCTAAGCTAATGGCAAACATAACCGTTTCCATGCCCATTCTTGCTGCCGCAAGGGCCGCCTCACAACCTGCGTGCCCACCGCCAATCACAGCGACATCAATCGTTTTCGCCTCATACATAATTAAAAACTCCTTAGTATCTTGAAAAATTTCTTGATTTTTCTGTATCTAAAACAAACACTTCACAAAGTCCTTCTTCTAGACTATGGCACTTTCTTCTTCCAATTTTTTGAGTGCTTTTTTAAACTGAATGCTAAACAAAATTGCAGTTGCAGTTACTGCGATGATATCTGCCAAGGGTTCCGCCAAAAAGACTGCTCTTGCCTT
>JBKEAS010000223.1:0-1842 GCA_047972635.1 Anaerotignum sp. | reverse complement strand
CTCTGTGGTGGAGTGTTAGATGCATATCTTCTAATATTTTTGTATAGTAAGCTCGTTTGTCTAGATAGTTTTGTTTTGGATTGAAAAATCCAGCAATACCGCACATAGTTATACGCCTCCTGAAGCTAAATTAAAATGCAAGCCAATATAAAAGTACATAAAAACCCAATCCCTACCGGAGTAAGATTTTTTCTGGCAAGTTCGAATGGATTTACATTACAAATTGCTGCAACAGGGATTAATCCCCAAGGAACGATCGTTCCACCGCCAACAAATATGGCTGAGATCTGCCCTAAGGCTGCCAAAATCGGCACAGAACAATTTACGGCTGTACCAAAGGTGTTAGCCAGTACGCCCACCAAAGGGAGTCCGGAAAATCCAGAGCCGTCAAGTCCTGTCAAACCGCCTATAACCATTTGTATTAATACAACCATATATTTATTGAGTGGCGTGACACCAGAAAGCCAGATTGCCCAGTCGTTTAAAAGACCACTTTGATATTGCTCTCCTAAAATTGTAGTAATTCCCTCGCCACCTATGAAAAAAAAGCCACCGATGATGATAACAGGAGAAAAAATTTTAATGGCAAACAAAAAGCCATCTTTTATATAATCGGTAACTTTTTCAAGGCTTTTGCCTCTAAACCCTACAATGGAGCTAATCACCATCACCAATAGGGCGGTACCGGATACCAAACTTGTGGCATCTCCACCTTTTAAGTCGTACACGAACATGAAAACAATATCAGCAAGAAAAGCCAATGGTGTTAAAAATGCAATGAAAATGGCAGATTTTGTAGGTTTTGTCGATGTGATGACAGTATCGTTTTTGATATATAGGTCGTTAGTGTTCTTGTTTATCATACTCTTTTTGTTTAATAAAAATGCAGAAACAACGGTAACAACGCTCATAGTTAGAAATAGCGGAAAACCATACAACATAACATCTTGTGTTTCTATACCAGCAGCAGCGGCAGTGACAGAAGGTGCTCCTTGGATCACAAGGTCAGAACTAAGGGCGATGCCGTGGCCGAATAAATTTATTGCCATTGCAGCTGCAATTGGAGTTAAGCCTTTCTTTACTGCCAATGGAACTAAAATTGCCCCAACCAAGGCAACGGAAGGAGAAGGCCATAGGAACAAAGAAAAAATTAGCATAGTAATGCCAAGAATCCACCAGGATGTATATGGGTTTTTCATGATTTTTGACATAGATTGCATCATCAAATAATCGCAGCCCAAATCAGAGAGGCATTTTGACAGCGATGTAACCAAAGCGATGGTTGCGATGATTTCCATAAATGCTTTGGAAGCATATAAAATGGCTTGGAATGTAGTCTGAATACCAGAAACTAAGTTTCCGCTACTGACGAAGCCTAATATAAAAATAAAAATAATGCAGACAATGGGTGTGTCTTTTCGAAACATCATTGCAGCAAGAATGGTGAGTACACCGATGAGATAAATAAAGTGGATTGCACTAAGTTGAACGGATAAGTCTTGCATTACAAGGCCTCCCTAAAATAAATGATATTTTACAATATTCATTTGACGAAGATCTGTGATAAGTGTTATAGAAGTATATTTAGAGTTGAAATACATGAAGGGGATTTGTCTATAAATGAAAAGGTGCTAGAAGGGTGGGGAATGACAGAAACTGAAGGTTAAATAGATGGGATTTGGTTTTCTAAAATAGATATGAAAATGAACGGATTATGTGGTTTTGTGTAACAAAAAAAGGTGAATTACATTGTTGTAATTCACCTTTTTTGATTTTAGAAATTATTTTTTCTTGCTTTTGTTTGCAATTTCCATATGAATTCGTTTGTTTTTGATTTTTGTA
>JBKEAS010000184.1:0-1938 GCA_047972635.1 Anaerotignum sp. | reverse complement strand
CATCTGTTTTTCTTTTGGCAGCATCTCCCACCAAAAATGATACATATCGTTTAATACTATCCATAAACTTCTGTTCATCCATCGTACCTTTTGCAATAGAAGAAAGACCTTTTTCCCATTTTCCCGTTGTTTCTGGTGAACAAAGTTGATCGGGAACGACTTGAATGAGCTGCATTCCTTTTTCCGTAGGAACGAGCGTTTTTCCCTTTCGCACAATATAGCCCACCGTAAGCAAACGCTCTATAATCGCTGCACGTGTAGCAGGTGTGCCCAGTCCGCTTTCTTTGAGTTGTTCTTTTAACGCCTCATCATCAACAAATCGTCCCGCATTTTCCATAGCGGAAAGCAAGCTGCTTTCTGTATAAGGCTTAGGCGGTGAAGTTTTTTTCTTCAATGCCTTTGCTTCCACAATTGTGTATATTTCTCCCTGTGACAAAGGCGGTAACTTTTGTTCTGCGTTATTTTTTTCTTTCTTTTCTTTTATAACAACAAGCTTTTTTTCCACCTCTTGCCAACCATCATCCAAAATAACAGTACCTTTTGCCAAAAAATTCTCCTCACAAGAAACAAAATACACTTTTGTCACCTCATAACGATATGGCAAATAAAATGCACTGATAAATCTTGCAGCAACCAAGAGAAAAACGTTTTTTTCTTCTTCTGTCAATATATCCAAATTAGGTCGTACATCTGTAGGAATAATTGCATGGTGATCTGTAACCTTTGTATTATCAATAATACGTTTTGAAAAAGACAAGCCTTTTCCCACAAAGAGAGGATTCACCCACTCATCGAAAATTCCAACTGTACCTAATTTTTTCATGGTACTTTGGACTTTATCTTTCATATCGTCACTTAAATAGCGACTATCTGTTCTTGGATATGTAATAAACTTTCTTTTTTCATATAATCCTTGGGCGATGTCCAAAGTTTTCTTAGCCGAATAACCAAATTTTCTGTTACACTCTCGTTGTAACTCTGTCAAGTCATATAACAACGGAGCGGGTACCCTTTTTTCTTCTTTGTCTACCTTTGTTACGACGGCACTTTGACCTTCTACTTTCTTTGCAATACATTTTGCATAATCGTCATCTTCAATTTTGGTCTGTTCTTCTGCGTCAATCCAAAACCCTTTAAAATCTCCAAGATCCACTTGAACTTCAAAGTAATCTTTCGCAACAAAAGCGTCCAATTCCTTTTGCTTTTCCACAATCAAAGCCAACGTAGGCGTTTGCACACGACCAATGCTTAATAAGACATTGTACTGCAGGGTATAGGCTCTTGTGGCATTCATTCCAACCAACCAATCGGCCTCAGAGCGACATTTTGCCGAACGGTATAATAGGTCATATTCTGTACCTTCTTTTAAATTGGCAAATCCCTCTTTGATAGACTGCTCAGTCATACTCGAAATCCAAAGCCTTTGAACAGGCTTCTTGCATTTGGTAATTTCATAAATATATCGAAAAATGAGCTCTCCCTCTCGTCCACTATCCGTCGCACATATGATAGACTCAATTTCTCTGTCATTCATCCATTTATGTAATACTTTCAATTGCGACCTCGTGTTTTTGATCGCTTTCAATTCCATCTTTTCAGGTACGATAGGCAAAGAGGTAAAACTCCATTTTTTAAAAGTTTCATGATAATCTTCGGGTTCTGCCAATGTTACAAGATGGCCAATCGCCCATGATATAATGTACTTTTCGCCCACCAAAATACCGTCATCTTTTTTTGTAGCACCTAATGTTTTTGCAATGTCCCTGGCCACAGACGGTTTTTCGGCTACTACCAAAATTTTGCCCATTTCCCCACCTCCTTTTCATCTTTCAAAAGTATATCATCCTTAGACTACAATGGCAAATCATCCTTCATAAGATTGACATACATGAAAATTTAATTTAAACTTATACTAAATGAATAATAAAAAACACCTAA
>JBKEAS010000180.1:0-7715 GCA_047972635.1 Anaerotignum sp. | reverse complement strand
TTTTCTCCTCCTAAAATCCGTTTTCTCTCAAAAAATCTAAAGTTAAGGGTTTCTCTTTTTTTGTTTCGTTGGTATGTAAAAAGCGTTGGATGTATTTTGCAATGACATCTGTTTCCAAATTCAGCTCGTCACCAATGTTTTTATGAAGCAGGGTGGTTTGTGTGCTGGTATGAGGAATGATGCCTACTGAAAACTGTTTTGTATCTACCGATATGACGGTTAGGCTTACGCCGTCAATGGCGATGGAGCCTTTTTCAATGATTTGGGCAAGCAATGCTTCGTGGGCAGTTACGTAGAGGCGGATGGCATTGCCGTCTTGTTTTTTTGCACAAATCGTCCCCAAGCCGTCGATATGTCCGCTTACCATATGTCCGCCAAAACGACCATTTGCAGACATAGCCCGCTCGAGATGAACAGGTGAACCTTTTTGTAGTTTTCCAAGGTTACTACGTTTTAAGGTTTCTGGCATGACGTCGGCAGTAAAAGACGTTTTTGTTAGGTTGGTCACAGTAAGACAAACACCATTTACGGCGATGCTATCACCAAGTTTGCTTCCTTCTTGTATGGTTTTTGCCTGTATGATGAGCTGTCCGCCATCGTTGGTTGAAACCACTTTGTCAATCAGCCCGATTTCTTCAATCAATCCTGTAAACATTGAGCGCCTCCTTTTTTGTTGATTTCATACTCCATTAAAATATCCCCATCCAGTATTTGACTTGTTAGAAGCGTTAGGGAAAAGGCATCTTTTGTTTCTAGAATGCCATCGCCACCAACGGGGGTTTTTGCAGTCATTCCACCAAAGATTTTAGGGGCGAGGTAGATATATAATTTTTGAGCAAGGATTGCTTCAAGTAGGCTAAAATGAATGGCTCCGCCACCTTCAACCAAAACGCTATCAATGCCATGAGTCCCTAATTTTTCCATTAAATGAGTGAGAGATACTTGCCCGTTTTGTATGGGCAATTCCCAAAGGGTGAGGCCTAAATCTTCCAAATGCTTTTTTTTACTGAGCGGATCTTTTCCATAAGCGATTATGGTTGGATAGGTTTTTGCGGTTTGGCAAATTTGGCTATCCAAAGGAATACGCAAGGAGGTATCGCAGACAATTCTTAGTGGTTGGGTTGCATGTTCTATTCTGCAATTGAGCAAAGGGTCATCTTGTAAAACGGTTCCGATACCCACCAGGATGCTACTGTAGCGGTGGCGTAAGGTATGGGCGTTTTGGCGAGAGGTTTCGTTGCTAATCCAGCGAGAAGCACCGGTTGCAGTTGCAATTTTACCGTCTGCAGTCATTGCATACTTTAATGCCACGTAGGGCATTTTGGTTGTGATGTAGTGGAAGAAGATGGGGTTTAATGCGTCACATTCTTTTTCCAAATAATGTTCGGTTACGAGGATACCACTTTTACGTAAGAGGTCTACGCTTTTTCCTTTTACCAAAGGGTTTGGGTCAGAAGAACCGATTACAACCTGTTTTATGCCAGCCTCTATGAGTGCTTTCGTACATGGCGGTGTCCGTCCTTCGTGACAGCAGGGTTCTAAGGTGACATATATGGTTGCACCAAAAGGGCTTTCCTTGCAATTTGCAAGTGCCATGCGTTCTGCATGGGGTTCACCTGCTTTGTGGTGATAGCCTTCGCCAATGATTTTATCGTTTTTCACAATGACTGCACCGACCAAAGGATTGGGGGAAGTATAGCCTAGGGCTTTTTTTGCCAGAGAAATGGCCTGTTGCATATAAATTTCGTTTAACATAAGGAATACATCCTTTCCTTCAGGGGAAAGGTTGAGATGAAATCTCTTTGGGAGAAAATCCCGAGAAAATGAGAAGAAGAGACCGCACAATTGGCGGGGAATACGAGTTACTTTCACAATAAAAGAATGATTTTGGGAGAAGCAATCGTAATTTCCAATAAAAAAGCCCTGTATGTGCAAGAAGCTCATACAGGGCATATCAAACATTTTTATACAATAAAAGATTACATAAACAAATAAAAGAGTATGTCAATGTACCCTTGTTAAGGGAAAAATCTTTTGTTGCAATGAGGGTATTCATGATCAAAATGAAGTCACCTCATGTTTGCTCTTCTTTCATCCAGACTATACTGTCGGTTTTGGAATTACACCAAATCCTGCGTAAAAACGCTCGCGGACTTTACCGCCGATCGGGAATTGCACCCTGCCCTGAAGAGATATTATATTTTATGAGATTATTATACACCTTTGTGTTGAAATTGCAAGGTTAATTTTCAAGTCGAAATTCGTCGTATTCTTGCATTATAATAAGGTTAGAATGCATAAAAAATGGGTAATTTTTTTTTAATCAGCGTTTTTCATAGGGAAATGACGCTGATTTTGTATAAGTTTACAATTGTCACTTCAGAAAAATTCATGTACAATGAAAATGTGTATACAGTATAATGAACATATGAGGGCATACTTGTGAGAGAATTAAGACTAAAAGCAAGAGCAAAAATCAATTTAACACTGGATGTAACAGCAAGAAGAGAAGATGGATATCATCTGA
Source organism: Anaerotignum sp. (assembly GCA_047972635.1). Taxonomy (GTDB): domain Bacteria; phylum Bacillota; class Clostridia; order Lachnospirales; family Anaerotignaceae; genus Chakrabartyella. Next base: position 5,188 of record JBKEAS010000180.1, on the reverse strand, counting down.
TCAAAAGTATTATGCAGACAGTTCGTCTTTATGATGGAATTTATATGAAGCGTATTCGTAAAAAAGAAATCATACTCAAAACAAATTTGGTTTGGTTGCCAACAGATCAGCGTAATTTGGCGTATCGGGCGGCAGAGATTATGATAACGAAATTTGGTATTACAGAAGGTGTGTTTATTGAAATTGATAAACGTATCCCTGTGGCAGCGGGCTTGGCTGGAGGAAGTGCGGATTGTGCAGCCGTATTGGTGGGCATGAACCGTTTGTTTGGATTAGGGCTTTCGGATAAAGAATTGGAAGAGGTTGCATTTTCTTTGGGTTCAGACATTCCTTATTGTATTCAAGGGGGGACTGTGCTATCTGAGGGAGTTGGAGAAATATTGACGCCTTTAAAAGAGATTTATCCTACGTGTTATGTCGTTTTGGCAAAACTTCCAGTTAGTGTTTCTACAGCAGCGGTTTATGCTAGCTTAGATCTTGATAAAGTAGAACAGAACCATCCGGATACAGATGGAATGATTTCGGCAATGGGTAAAGGGGACCTTATAAAAATGGGGCAACTTCTGGGTAATGTTTTGGAAACAGTAACCATTCCATTGCATCCTAAGATTGCTCAGATCAAAGAAGAAATGATCCACTTTGGTGCAAAAGGTGCATTAATGAGTGGGAGTGGCCCAACGGTATTTGGATTATTTGAAGAAGAAGAGCAGGCAAAAGAAGCGGCAACAGCAATGCGGAAAAAATTTGGACTAAAAGAAGTTGTTGCTACAGAAATTTATCATACTAACCACGATAGGAGAGGTGAGGATCAGGATGGAAGAAACAAAGTTCAATATTAAAAGTAACGAATATTTGCCTTTAAGAGATGTTGTTTTTAACACACTTAGAGAAGCAATTCTTACAGGCAAGTTGGTTCCTGGTGAAAGGCTTATGGAAAACCAGTTAGCGGACAAGCTTGGTGTGAGCAGAACTCCCGTAAGAGAAGCTTTGCGTATGTTAGAGCTTGAAAGCTTGGTTGAATTGGTGCCAAGAAAAGGTGCACAGGTTCTGGATATGAGCGATAAAGATATCAATGATATCCTAGAGGTAAGGGGCGTGTTGGAAAGCCTAGCAACAAGTATTGCCTGTAAGAAAATGAAAGACGAAGTGATACAACAACTTAAGAAGCTAGAGGAAGACTTTGAGCGTGCCATTGAGGAAAATGATTTGGAACGTATCATTGAGATAGACGAAACTTTTCACGATTTGATTTTTGAATCTACAGGTAATGACAAATTGACACAGATTTATGGGAATTTACGTATACAGCTTTATCGCTATCGTATGGCACACGTAAAGGCAGATGCAACCATCACAGCGATTGTGGCACATCATAGAGGCATTCTTAGAGCTATTGAAAACCATGAGCCTGAAGATGGGGCAAGGGTTGCACACGGACATATCAAATATCATTCGGACTTTATTTTACGTACGCAACAAAGTAAATAATATACAAAAAAACCGCAGAGTATTCTGCGGTTTTTTTGTATAAGAGGCATGGGGCTGGGGACAGAGTGTTAGAAAAAATAAAAAGAATGCGTTGTTTTGTTTGTGCTGTTTTTTATTATAAAAATACATTACAATTTGCCAACATTTCTTGCTTTTGCTTGCAATCCAGTATTGAATATTTTACAATAATAGTAGTTTTGGAAGAAATATGAAAAAAAGTGGGTGGATCGCATTGGCTGAAAAAAAAGAGAATTTTCCTCGTAGGGAAGAAAGACAACCATACGGGATGGTTCGTAAAAGAGCATCTAAAAAAGAGAATAAAAATCAAAGCAAACGCCCAAGAAGCAATGAAAAACGTAAGCAAAAAAGTCGTAGATCTTTGCCAAGAAAGCAGGTGCTTTTTGGAGCAGGATTCATTATAATTTTGATTATCATTTGTCTTTTTGTGCGAAAAAATGGGACTGAGGTTTTCGTAGGTACGGAAAGTGTCGGGATATTAGAAGGGCGAGCAGTAGAAGCACAAACGATTGTGGATACCATTGAAACCCAGATTGCCGGCATGGTAGGAACTGAGGTTAAGTTGAACGAAGAAATTACAGTGGAACGTATCCATATTCGCAATAGCCGTGAAAAGGATATTTGCACGATGGAGCATTTGATACCGAAAATTAGAAATTTGGTGACATATAAACAAAATGCGGCGATTATTATGATTGATGGTGGCAAAGCGGTTGTTGTGGCAAATGAAGAAGAAGCAAATAATGTTTTAAACTCTATCAAAGAGCCTTACCTACCAGACGAAGGGGTTGAGGCTACAGTGGAATGGGTTGAAGCGGTTACAGTTGTTACAGATTTTGTAGATGCGGAAGAAGTTTATTCTGAAAGCGACGCCGTTGCTGCTTTGCAAGCAACAACTACTGTGACTAGTACATACACTGTGCAATCAAACGATGCATTGAATAAAATTGCCAGAGAGTACGATTGTACTTTGGAAGAGTTACTAAAGTTAAACGAAGGAATGACGATAGAAACAGGTATTTATGTGGGGCAAGTTTTAAATGTACCAGTAGAAAAACCAAAGATTTCTGTTAAAACCATAGAAACGCAAGTTTTAACAACCATAGAGCCAAAAACATATGAATATCAAACCGATAGTACTCAGCTTAAAAGTTATCAAAAGGTTATTCAACAAGGGCGCGCAGGGCAGAAAAAAAGTACGGTCCAAATTACTAGGATAAATGGGTTTGTGCAAGAAGAAAAAGAAATTTCTAAAGAAATCATTACGGAACCTATACCAGAAATTATCGTAAGAGGAACGCTATAACTGTATAGAAGTTCAACCAACTTATAATATGTTCCAAAAAGGGCATACTTTCCAAAGAAATGGAGGAGAGTATGCCCCTTCATAAAAAAAGGAGGATTTTTAAATGGGAATTAAGTTTAGTGTGCAAGCAGAACCAATAAAAAAAGAGGACTTTATGACACTTTCCGAACGTATTCGTAGTTGTCATGAGGCCCTTCATAATAAAACGGGTAAAGGCAATGATTTCCTAGGTTGGCTTGATTTGCCTCAAGATTATGACAAAGAAGAATTTGCAAGAATAAAGTTGGCTGCAAAAAAAATCAAACAAAACAGCAGTGTTTTAATTGTTATTGGCATTGGCGGATCTTATTTGGGCACGAGGACAGCACTGGATTTTATCAAAAGCCCTTATTACAATGAGCTGAAAAAAGACACACCTGATATTTATTTTGTAGGCAATAACATTAGCTCTGCGTATTTAAACGATATATTGCAAATTTTGGGCGACAGGGATTTCTCCATCAATGTTATTTCAAAATCTGGCACAACAACGGAGCCTGCGGTTGCTTTTCGTGTATTTAAGCAACTTTTGGAGAAAAAATATGGCAAAGAAGAAGCGGCAAACCGTATCTATGCAACCACAGACAAGGCGCGTGGTGCCCTAAAAGAAATGTGTGATAAAGAAGGCTATGAAACATTTGTAATACCTGATGATGTTGGAGGCCGGTTTACGGTTTTGACTCCTGTTGGATTATTGGCGATGGCAGTAGCAAATGTAGACATTGATGCGGTTATGGCTGGAGCGAGGGATGCAATGCAGATCTATGCAAACCCTATTATGGAAGAAAATGAATGTTATCAATATGCCGCAATGCGATACTTGTTTTACAAAGAAGGAAAAAGCATTGAAATCTTAGCAAATTATGAGCCTCATTTAACTTCTTTTGGTGAATGGTATAAGCAGCTTTATGGTGAAAGCGAAGGCAAAGACGGTAAAGGTATATTCCCTGTTTGTGCTAATTTTTCTACAGACCTACACTCGATAGGGCAATTTATTCAAGAAGGAAGCAGATACTTTTTTGAAACTGTTCTTTGGAGCAAAGAACCAAAAACGACGGCGACCATTCCTTTTGATGAAAAAGATGGAGATGGGCTAAATTTCTTGGCAGGCAAAGAGTTACATTTTGTAAATAGCAAGGCATTTGCCGGAACCATGCTTGCACATATGGACGGTGGCGTGCCAAATATGAAAATAGAAATTGAGCGGATGGATGAATGGCACTTTGGTGCATTGGTTTATTTTTTTGAAAAGGCAGTAGGCATGAGTGGATATTTATTGGATGTGAACCCGTTTGATCAACCGGGTGTTGAGGCATATAAGAAAAATATGTTTGCTTTGCTTGGGAAAAGTGGCTATGAGGAACTAAAAGCCAGGCTGGAGGAAAGGCTTTAAACATTAAATTAGTTTTTGAATAAAGAAGGTGAGTCTTTGGTTACAAAAGAAGAATTATGGCATTTGATTGACAAAGAAAAAGAAACCATTATCCAAAGAGGAAATGAATTTTTTGAGTTGGCTGAGCTTGGTTTTCAAGAAGTGCAGACAGCAAAGAAAATAATTGACTTGTTGGATCAGTGGGGCGTTTTGTATGAAAAGAATGTCGCACACACAGGTGTCATTGCAACAATTGGCAAGGGAGATGGGTACCACATTGCGTTTGTGGCGGATATAGATGCTTTGCCCAAAAAGAACGGCATGGGAAATATTCATTCTTGTGGGCATAGCATTCAGACAACAATGGGTTTGTCGGTTTTGAAAGCGTTGCTTGATTTGGGGATAATGGATCATACAAGTGGGAAAATCAGTTTTTTCTTTACCCCTGCGGAAGAATTTATTGATTTTGATTACCGAGATGCACTGATTGCTAGTGGGAAGATTGAGTTTCGTTCGGGCAAACAGAATTTGATCGCTGAGGGATATTTTGACGGGGTGGATTGTGTACTTTGTGCCCATGCAAACGCAGACGAAATGGGAAAAAAATTCGACATTGGTTCAACCTTGGCGGGGTTTATGGCAAAAAAAGTGACTTTTTTAGGACGTGCTGCACATTCAGGCGCAGCACCGCATTTAGGAAGAAATACTTTGCACGGAGCGATGTTGGCGATGAATGCTATATCTTTTTTGAAGGATCAGTTTGACCCTATAAAAGGATTGCGTTTAAATCCCATCCTAAGTGAGGGTGGTGGCAGTGTGAATGTTATTCCGGATCAAACGGTTTTGGAAACATATATTAGAGCAAATGACAATGAAACATTATTTGATGCTTGCAATAGGGTAGATGGGTGCGTGCAACACTGTGCCAAAGCTTTGGAGTTGGAATGTGAAATTATAAATACACC
>JBKEAS010000154.1:0-3488 GCA_047972635.1 Anaerotignum sp. | reverse complement strand
CCATTTTTCTTCCATGCACTTTCAATTGCATGGCGAATGGCACGCTCTACTTTGCTCGCTGATGTCTTGTATGATTTTGCAATATCAGGGTATAGCCCTTTTGTGATACCAATCAATACATCTTCATTTTCAACAGCCATTGTAACTGCCTTTCTAATAAAATGATACCCTTTAATGCTCGCTGAAATCCCCATTCTACTAAGCATATTCGATATATCCGCTTCTAAATTATGAAATCCGCCATCCATACTATAATGCGAAGTCTCATTTGTTTTTACTTTTAAAGACTCTCGTTTTTCTTTCTGTTCAACATCAATCATTTGATAAATTCGCTCAAGCAGTAACTCTCCTTGAATAGGCTTTGCCATGTAATAATCTGCACCCAACCCAATTGCCCTACGAACAAGTTTATCGCTACCAATTGCAGAAATCATAATGCAGATACAATCACTATTCCATTCCTTCAAATTCTCCAAAACCCAAAATCCATCTCGATCTCCTAAAAGAACATCTAACAGCACCACATCCGCATTTAGTTTCTTCACCATGTCGAGCACCGCCGGACCATTATCCGTCATCCCTACGACACTCATGTCTCCCTTACGCTCAAGACATCGTTTCAACTTTTGCAGATAGAAACCATCCATATCTGCTAAAACAATCTTTAATTTCTCTGAGTCATTCAATTTATATCCCCCATTCTAAACTTGTTAAGAAAAAGGCTTCCCCTCCTTTCTCTCACAAAAGGTATTATACCACGCAAATCTTCCTTCGTCAGTATTCGGGAACATTACGCAAGTTTTTTACCTTTCTTCGTTTCTCATCATAATTTTACAACCAATCAATCCCATTTTATGTCATTTAAGTTAAATTTACTTCAAAATTCCAAAAAGTATCCAATTATATATTTATTTTGCAATAATATCATTAAAAAAGAGGAGATGTTTAAAAACATCTCCTCTTTTTTAAGCTTTATTCATTTCTTGTAACATAGTCTCAATAAATGTCCCATATCCCCGTTCAGGGTCATTTACTAGCACATGAGTAACCGCACCAACCAATCTCCCATCTTGGATGATTGGACTACCACTCATACCTTGCACAATACCACCCGTTTTTTCTAGCAACCTTTTATCAGTCACACGAAGCATCATATCTCTCCCGCTTCCTTTTCCTACGCTTTCTATTTCAATTTCATATTTTTCAATTTTGTCACCTTCAATATTAGACAAAATTTCAGCCTTGCCAACTTTAATTTCTTGCTTTAAGGCAATCGGGATAGGGTTATCCAGAAATGTATTAGACTCCTCTAACGTGCCATAAATACCAACGTCAGTATTTTTATCCACCTCGCCTAAAATTTCATCCTTTTGAATAACACCTGCCAATTCCCCAGGTTCACCCTTCTTGCCCTGGACGATCTCTGTCAATTCAGCTGGATTGATAGACCCATTTTTAATTACCATCAACTCACCTGTATCAACATCATAAACGCCATGTCCCAATGCCCCAAAACGATTGCTCTTAGGGTCAATAAAAGTCACCGTACCAATTCCTTGAATACTGTCGCGAACCCAAACACCCAATTTATAAGCGTTCTCATCCTTACTATAAACCGGTGTCATCTTGACTTGTTTTTGACTACCTTTTCTTTCTAATAAAATATTTATTGCTTCGCCTTCGCTTTCATTGACTATTTCCACAAACGCTTCTTTGTTCACAAGTTCTTTCCCATTTGCCTTTAAAAGCAAATCGCCTGTCCTTAAAATACCTTTACCTGGTTCTTCCACTTCGTTTCCGTCTACATATACCTGCCCTGTGCCTAAAACCAATAACCCTTTTGTGTCTAAACTTACCCCAACCGTTTTCCCAACGGGCACCAAATAGGTTTTCGGAATAACAGTTGCCTGTATGGTTTTAATGGGCAAAGCGTTACATAGATAAAAAGTTAATTCCGCTGTTCCTGTTTGAATGGGCTTAGCCATAATAGAAGAACCAAGCTCCAAATGAAATGCATCTGCCAAAGGTTTGGTGGTAACACCCAAAACATTTACACTTTCTTCCACTTTGGCAGAAACCGGAATTTGTGTTGCAATTTCCGTTCTTTCACCTTCTACTAGAGTTAAATCATTCGGCAAGACCCAACTTACACTATATAAAATCAGTGCTGGAATGATAACCGCCGTCATTGGAACAAAGAAATAGCGGTGTATTTTTTTCTCTTTTAACCACATGATCCTCCACTCCCGACCGCCACTCATATTTTAGAACAAAAATAAATTTTGCTCCTATATTAATTTAGCCAAACAAAAACATTCCTATACAACCTAGATCATACAATTTCAAAAAACACAGGAAAATCAACATACTATCTCTTTGCCATATTTTCCCTTTATTTCACTGTATAAATTTATCCATTTATTTTAAAACTTTATCATCTGCCTAAATTATTATTTACATATTATATATTTAAATGAGTCTTTCAAATCGCAAAAATATTCCACTTTTCTTTATCTTCTTATGTAACACATACAAAAATCAATTTTCAACAAAAAAATAAAGCTTCTTATGATAATCCATAAAAAGCTTTATTTCATTTACTCGTAAGCCTTACTTTAAGTTAAAAAATGCATCCATACCAGGGTATTGTGCAGCATCATCCAATTCTTCTTCAATTCTAAGAAGCTGATTGTATTTGGCAACACGGTCCGTTCTGGCCGGTGCACCCGTTTTAATCTGTCCTGCATTGGCAGCAACCACGATATCTGCAATTGTTGTATCCTCTGTTTCACCACTTCTATGAGAAACGATCGCTGTCATTTTATTTCTGTTTGCAAGTTCTATTGCGTTAAATGTTTCAGTCAAAGTGCCAATCTGGTTTACTTTAATCAAAATAGAATTACCGGCTTTTAGATCAATCCCTTTTTGCAAACGCTCTGTGTTTGTAACAAAAAGGTCATCACCTACCAGCTGAACCTGTTCTCCTAATTCTTTGGTCAATAGCTGCCAGCCCGACCAATCTTCTTCCGCCAAACCATCTTCAATGGAAACAATTGGATACTTTGCTACCAATGCCTTCCAAAATTCCACCATTTCTTCTGAAGTTCTAACAATATCTTTCCCTGCCATTTTGCTCTCGCCTGGGAAGTGATATTTTCCATCTTTTTCATCATACAATTCTGTCATTGCTGGATCCAAGGCAATTTTAATATCTTCAGCCCACTTGTAGCCTGTCGCATCAACCGCTTCTTTTATTAAATCAATAACAGCATCTGCTGTAGGTAGGTCAGGTGCAAAACCACCTTCGTCACCAACTGCTGTAGAAAGACCTTTGTCTTTCAAAACTTTCTTTAGCATATGATAAATCTCAGCACACATACGAAGTGCTTCTTTAAAGCTAGGTGCACCAACCGGCATAATCATAAATTCTTGAACATCCACTGTGTTGTCTGCGTGCTTGCCACCATTCATAATATTCATCATAGGCA
>JBKEAS010000146.1:0-2768 GCA_047972635.1 Anaerotignum sp. | reverse complement strand
TTGATTTTTTCTGCTCGAACAATCTTCTTTAGGCTTTCTAATGCTTCATAGTTTGTATTTAAAAGAATTTCATTTGTAAAATCGCCAACTTCTTTGATATCTTCAATTAAAAATTTACATTTCATTGAAAAAAATGAACGATACTCTTCTGTATTTTTACTATAAACATCATTATGAAATGACATTCCACCCAAAATTCTATTGGTAATCATGGGTAATTCGTGATAGGAATACCTCTGTGTATCTAATTTTCCCAAAACTTCTGCCAAAAGTCCAGCATATGGCAAAAACTCCTCATTTAAATAATTCGTATCAAAATGCAACTGCAAATACACAATACCATTGCTCTGCAAAGGTACGTATATTTGTGTACCTTCCCCTATCTCGCTTTTTGTATATTCACAAAGAGAAGGATTTTTATCGATTTGCGATAAGGCAAGAATAGGAATTTGTGCTAAAACTTCTTGCGAATCTTCTGTTTGTTGAAATATTTCAAGCTTTTTTGCATCTTCTTGAATGTTTGCTATATCTTTTTCAGTCAAAGAAGCTTGAATATCTTGCATTTTTTTCTGAAATTCTACTTGCAACTTTTCTTCTTTCTCTTTATCTGGACTAAAGACCAAAACACTCTTATAATGATTATTTAAAATATTTTCTTGCACTAATTTTTTCCAATCAAAATTCGAATCTTTAATTTTTTCTAATGTTTCAAATTGACGTAAGCATTGGAACGGCATTTTACCATGTAACCAGCTTTTCATCATCTTCATTCCATAAATCAAACCTCTAGGTGTTGATCCAAAGTCATCTTCTCTTAAAAGAAAAGATACTCGTCTCAAACTACTAGCTAATAGTTCATCATCAAGGCCGTTTTCTATGACATTTTGTAGTGTTTGTTCAATAACTTGCTTAAATTCATGAGCTTTTGATAGATCTGCATTTTTTGCGACAATGCTAAAAACCATTTCGTATGTGGATGAGTCAAACCAGCCTTCTGCATCATCACAAATGTTAGCATCCAACAATGCCGTTTTAAGCGTAGACGCACTCGTTTCTAACAAAACATAAGAAAGCACCTGAAATGCCATAACTAGCTGTTCATCTATGCATAGACCAACCTTAACAGAGTATGCCAAATACCCTGTTTCACTATTATTATCAGAAGGAAAAGTTTTAATTTGAATTTCGTTCTTGGGTAATTGTTTTGTTTCCAAAATTTTCGGCAAATCTGAGGTACGAATAAATTCATTTAAGTATTCTTCATTCATATGTGCCAAACAGCGTTCCAAATCCATATTTCCATATAAATATATATAAGAATTTGACGGATGATAATATTTTTTATGAAAAGAAAGGAATTTTTCATATGTTAAATTCGGGATTGCGATAGGATTTCCACCAGATTCAAAACCATATGTGCTCTCTCCAAATAGGCTTGATGCAATGGCTTCTTGCAATAAGCTTTCTGGATCTGAAAGTGCACCTTTCATTTCATTATACACAACACCTGTGATATCCATTTCATTGGTTTTTTCATTTAGAAGGTAACGCCACCCCTCTTGCATAAAAATTTCTTTCTTATCATATATGTTTGGGTTAAAAACTGCATCCAAATAAACATCCATAAGATTATGGAAATCTTCTTCATTACAACTTGCAACGGGATACATTGTTTTATCGGCATATGTTAAAGCATTTAAAAATGTATTCAAAGATCCTTTTGCAAGCTCATTAAAGGGATCCTTCGATGAATATTTTTTTGATCCGCATAAAACAGAGTGTTCCAAAATATGAGGCGTTCCACAATCATCTTCAGGCGGTGTTTTAAATGATATAGAAAATACCTTATTTTCATCTTTTGTTTTAATATAAAATAACCGTGCACCACTTTTTAAATGCTCAAAAAGATAGGCTTCTCCGTGAATATCAGCAATTGTTTGCTTTTCTTTTAATAAAAATCCATGTAACACAGAATTAAGAGTTAAAGTCATACACTACCTCCAGTAAAAATATTATTTCGAAATAAAATAGGAACATTATTCCTTAGTTTAACATATGTTTGAAAGAAAAACTATGATTTTGGTTATCAAAAACTTATTGACAAAGCAATATTTTTAATTTATAATTATTATTAATTAACAAAAACTATTTAATATTAATTACTTAAAGGAGAAAAATAATTATGAAAAAATTTGTATGTTCCGTATGTGGTTATGTTCATGTTGGCGATGCTGCACCTGAAGCCTGTCCTGTATGTAAAGTTGGTGCTGATAAATTTATCGAACAGTCCGGTGAAAAAACTTGGGCTTCCGAACACGTTGTAGGTGTTGCAAATGGCGCTAGCGAAGACATTATGAAAGATTTAAGAGCAAATTTTGAAGGCGAATGTTGCGAAGTTGGTATGTATTTAGCTATGGCAAGAGTAGCTCATAGAGAAGGCTATCCTGAAGTTGGTATGTACTATGAAAAAGCAGCTTGGGAAGAAGCAGAACACGCTGCAAAGTTCGCTGAATTATTGGGCGAAGTTATCACTGATTCCACAAAGAAAAACTTAGAATTGCGTGTTGACGCTGAAAATGGTGCAACTGCTGGTAAAACTGATCTTGCTAAGCGTGCAAAAGCTGCAAACTTGGATGCAATCCATGACACAGTACATGAAATGGCTCGTGATGAAGCAAGACATGGTAAGGCTTTTGAAGGCTTGCTCAATAGATATTTCAATAAATAATATTTATAAAAACCCCTATTCTCTTAGGGGTTTTTATTTT